>JAYEOP010000526.1 GCA_034723125.1 Bacteroidota bacterium
GTTGCCATCAAAATTACCAACAACATGATACCAAGTATTTGTATTAAGAGTTTTGTAACATTCAATATTTCTGGCATTAGTGCCGTCCAAAGAATAAAAAGCAACAAAGTTAAGATGACTATCTTTTGTGCGAATTACCCATTCATATTGGCTTTCAGAACAAACGTTAGATGCAGCTTTGTCAATTAATATATTTGTTCCAGATAAATTATTACATTTAAACCAGAATGAAAAGGCAAATTGGCGATTGCCGTTTGAAAAGATATCTCCAAAATTATTTCCCAAACCAATAAAATCATTGTTGCCATCAAAGCTGTAAGCATGATTGTAGTTACCGAACCTGTCTTGAGTTGGAGTGGCTTCATAAATGTTTCCATCAAAAGAATTTCCACTGTAATCTCTTGCATTTCCATCTAAGGGGTAATACGCAGTAAGTCCACTGCTTAAATTAGCTTGTCCGTAAGTAAAAATTGATAAAAAAATTAGCGTTAGAAAAAAAACAATTGATTTTTGTGAATACATAATATTATTATTTAAAGATTTTAAAAACTTGTTTAAAAAATCAAAGGTACAAAAAATGTATTTTAAAGAAAATATTTATTGTAATTATTTCTAAATTAAAAAAGCCCTGTTCGTGGCAGGGCTTATCTCCTCTAAAATTAACCTTAAACTTTATTAAACTAAAAATTTTAAATAAAAGGAGTTATATTTTTCTTGTTGTTTATTGTTATTACGTATGGAAGCAAAGAAATGTTACAAAGTATTTTGTGATGACTAATTTTCTTTTTAGGTGCCATGTGAAATTTTTTTCAATACCTTTGAAGAAAAATTAATTAAGCAAATATGTTAATTATTGCAATCCCTAAAAGTGCAAGCACAGCATTGATGAAAACTATTGGTAAACTTCATTTTATTGAAGCAATGCAATTGTTTGCTCTTGACCTTCCTGTTCCAAATAATTTGAAAATACTTCAGGAATTTCATACGGATATTAAAGAATTGGACGATAAACATGCAAAGATATTTTCAAATGAAACGAAAATTTTCAAACAACATCTTCCACCAACAGTAAATAATATTGAAAGATTAAAATCAACAAAAAAGGTTGTTTTACTTCGTGAACCTGATGAAATAATCCAATCTTACAAACGATCTTTTAATAAAAATCTTAGTAGTGGATTAAAGAGATTTGAAGGAGTGGAGACTGATGATGAATGGATAAAGGAGGCAAGTAAAAGTGGATTGAAAGAGGATTTGGATTTTTTTTACAATAAATGGAAAAGCGAAGAAGGTAAAAATACTATGATTATTTATTATAAAGATTTGATGAGTGATGCCAAAAAAGTTATTAATCAGATTGAGTCATTTTTTGATATTCCTTTAACTAAAAAAAAATTTTCTTTAAGTAAAGTAAGATATTCACAAACAAGCAAGTTTGGTGGAATTGTTTTGAACAACTATCAAAAGATAAAATCATTATTTTTTGAGTTCATAAAACAACTTGGTTTATATAATTATTTGCTTAGGTTTATGAGATTTTTATTAAGTGGTGCCTCTAAGAAAATGTAGAATCCCAACTTAATCCGTTAGTAATCAATAATTAACTGATTGTGATTTTTTCCACAGAAGGGTGCTTCCTTAGGGGTGTTATACCAATTTAATTTCAAAACGCCTGATAAATAAATTAAATTATATTTTTCTTTTTTTAGGCAAAAATTCTTTGCATA
>JAYEOP010000527.1 GCA_034723125.1 Bacteroidota bacterium
TAACGCAGTCAGATTGTTTATTATCTTTGTTCCCAAAGGGTTTTCAGAGTTTTTCATATACTTCTTCAAAACTTTTTACATTATCCCGATTTGTTTCAAAATTTTTCATTGTCTATAAAAAACTCTGAAAATCTTAATTCGAATGTATTTATAGAACCTCCCTTATAAATGTCCTATTAATTCATATTCCATAGCTTCGGTAATTTTCACATCATAAAAACAACCGATTTTTAATTCTTTTTCTGAGGATATTAATACCTCATTATCCACCTCAGGAGTATCAAATTCAGTGCGTCCCACAAAAATATCTCCTTCCTTTCTTTCAATTATTACCTTAAGTGTTTTGCCAACTTCATTAAGATTTAGCTCAAGAGAAATTTTCTGCTGAGCAGCCATTAGCAAATTCATTCTTTCAGCTTTTATTTCATCAGTAACATCATCTTCAAATTTATAAGCATAAGTATCTTCTTCATGCGAATAAGTAAAAACACCTAACCTATCAAATTTTACTTCACGAATAAAATCCATTAACTCATCAAAATCTTCATCTGTTTCTTCCGGAAAACCAACAATAAAAGTTGAGCGTATTTTCACATTTGGAATAATTGACCTGATTTTTTTTATTAATTCTAAAGTCTTTTTTTTGTTAATTCCTCTTTTCATTTTACTCAACATATTATCGGAAATATGCTGAAAAGGAATATCAATATAATTGCAAATATTTGCTTTTGAAGCAATCACATCAAGAACTTCGAGTGGGAAATTTGTTGGATAGGTATATTGCAATCTTAACCATTCAAGACCTTTTATTTCCGAAAGAGAAAGCATCAAATCGGCAAGTTTTCTTTTGCCATATTTATCCAAACCATAAAAAGTGGTATCCTGTCCTATCAAAATAATTTCTTTAACACCTTTGCTTACAAGATTTTTTGCTTCAACAATTATTTCTTCAATATTTTGAGATATATGTTTACCTTTAATCAGCGGTATCGCACAAAAAGAACATTTGTGGTCGCATCCATCCGAAATTTTAAGATAGGAATAATGCCCTGAGTCGGGAATTGGTCTTTGTCCAATTAATTCTTTTTTGTAATTAACACCAAATCTATTTAGAATTTCAGGCAATTCATAAACACCAAAATATTCATTAACATCAGGAATTTCATTTTTTAGTTCATCTTTATATCGCTCCGAAAGACAACCTATTACAAAAAGTTCCTTTATTTCACCTTTTTTCTTTTTCTCAGAATAATAAACTATGCTGTCAATTGATTCTTCTTTTGCATCATTTATAAATCCGCAAGTATTGATAACAACAACATCATTTTTTTTTATCTCCGCATTATGAACAGCTTGAATGGAATTATCGCTTAGTTGACTTTTAAGTATTTCAGAATCATAAATATTTTTAGCACAACCAAGAGTAACTATGTTTATTCTTCTATTTTTATAAGGATTTGTAATCATACTTTCTAAAAAATAAACTATAATTTAATATCACTACCAAAAAGTGAATTAATAAATTTTTCTTTATCAAAAAGTTGAAAATCTTCAATTTTTTCACCTACGCCAATATATTTTACAGGTACTTTAAATTGGTCAACCACACCGAGTACCACACCACCTTTAGCAGTACCATCAAGTTTGGTAATAGCAAGAGTATTTACATTTGTAGCTTTTATAAATTGCTTAGCTTGTTCAATTGCATTTTGCCCTGTGGAAGCATCAAGAACGAGTAAATTTTCATGAGGTGCATCAGGAATAATTTTTTTTATAACCCTACTTACCTTAGTAAGTTCATTCATCAGATTTGCTTTGTTGTGAAGCCTGCCGGCAGTATCAAGAATTACAACATCAAAATCTTTGGATTTTGCCGACTGAACAGTATCAAAAACAACAGAGGCAGGATCGCTTCCCATAACTCGTGAAACAACAGGCACATCAACTCTTTCGCCCCATATTTTTATTTGCTCAATTGCTGCTGCCCTAAAAGTGTCTCCTGCACCAAGCATTACTTTTTTTCCCTGTTTTTTAAACTGATAGGCAAGCTTGGCAATTGTTGTTGTTTTTCCAACTCCGTTTACTCCAACAACCATTATTACATAAGGTCCGTCAGTTTCAGGTAATTCAAAAGAATCAAAATTAATATGCTCATAGGTATTTAACAACTTTTTAATTTCATCTTTTAAGATTAAATCCAACTCCTTAACGTTCAAATATTTATCTTTAGCAACCCTTTCTTCAAGCTGATTAATTATTTTAACAGTTGTTTTAACTCCTACATCAGATGCAATTAGGATTTCTTCCAATTCATCCAAAAAATCAATATCAATTGTTGATTTCCCGACCAAAGCTTTTCCCAATTTTGAAAATAATCCTTTTTTTGTTTTTTCCAAACTCTGTTCAAGCTTGTCAGTTTTTTTAGCTTCAGATTGTTCCTTTCCTTTAAAAATATTTTTAAATACCATTTCCTAAATACAGATTATTTTTGTTTAAAAATTAACTCCTTATGCCTTTCTACTCGCCATGCTGTCATTAGCTCTTTTAAGCTATCATAATCAGCAGGCTCAATGATTCGTTTCGAAATTTCTATTGTTTTTACTACCTCTACTTTTCTTCCTTTTTTATTAATAATAAAAGTGAATGAACCTATATTATTTGTAATATTAACTGATGTATTTTTGTTTAATAATTCAACATCTTTTGATAATTTCAATTTAAAAACATACTTTTCAACCAAAGGATTTTGAATTAGTATCGGATTACGCCTTTGCGAAACCATTTCAGGTAGATGAAGTTTTGAAAGCCCGTTTTTAAATTCAGGTAATTTCATTTTAAGAAAATTACTTGCACTAATTTCTTTAGTAGAAATAACTCCTTTAAATTTTACGGAACTAACACTGATTTTTTGTTGCAAAATGTTGTTCTTATCAGATTTTTCAATTTTTATTCCATCATAAAGATTTATAACTTTATCAACCGCTTCATCTTTTAAGTTAAAATACGAATTAAAACCTTTTGTAATAAAACTTGCAACATCTCCTTTAAAATTATAATAATCATCCATTTTTAAATTTCCTGCTAAAATAATTTTATTACTTTTATTCGTCTCAGTAAAAATTTCAAAGGATTTTAAACCAGGATAAATAGGTACAAGTTTTTTTCCGCCAAGCATATATTTTAAATCAACAGTTGCAGATTTATCAACGGGCAAATACATAAAATCTTCAGGTAAATTATTTATTCTAAGAATAAAATCATTAAAAACATTAAGGTTTGCAATTTTTGAATCCAGCATTTTTAAAGGTGCTACCATTATCGGATATGCCTGAATTTTCATGGAATTTAACATCGCTGCCATCAAAGTTGCCTTTTCAAGTTTTGTTCCTCCAACAGAATTATAAACTTCAATAGGTGTTTGAATTATAAACCCTGACTTACTAAAAGGGATATGAAATGTTTTTATATTGTTAGCAACATAGTTCTGAATTGCTAATATCTTATCCAATTTTGTTTCATTCTCAGAATCAATTTTATCACAAAATTTTCTCATTTTTTCATCAAGAGAATATTTGAAAGCTTCCTGCATTACAAAGCTTTTATACACCTGACTCATACTTTTATTTTCACTAAAAATCAAATATGGCTCATAATTGGAAGGATGAGGACTTGCCTTTTCGTGAATATCAGAATTTAAATTATTAAATCTCCATGTATAAACTTTTTTACCCTCCGAAGAAATTACTTCAGGGCGAATATCACTATTTAATAATTTATAGTTCAACTCCTTATCCAAAGGAACTCTTACTATAATTATTAATTCCTCAATAGGAGATTGTTTTGTTATTTTTTCTACAGCTGAAAAAGCATAAGTAAAAGCTGTTTTTGTGTTCACATTGTAATCAACATTAATTACTGAACCAACTTCTAAAGCAGTATGAGTAATGATGTAACGTCTTAAATGATTGTAAGTTGCAGTATTCCTTGCCGAATAAGATAAAACTTCATTAAAAGCATTTTCGGGAGTTTTTACTTTTTTACCATCCGCCATAAAAGTAACAGAATTGTTAACCTTAACTTCCTGATATTTCGGATTGTACTCTATTGCTGTTTGTCCGTATTTTCTGTTAAAAGCATAATGGCTCAATATTTTTAAACGATGAGAATGATGATAAGAATAAGATCCGTCTTCATTTAATGTATATTCCTTTAGCATTTTCAAATAAATTGCATCAGGTTCAGTGTTTTGAGACTTAGCAATTGTAGTAAAAAATAAAACTAAAGCAAAACAAAATGTATATTTCAAATATTTCATAATCAGTATTTTCATTTTATTGTTCTAATTTTTTAAGAATAATTTTTTCGCTGGCAAATTTCTTTTGTAAAGCAACAGCATCCCTCACCGATTCCCAGTCATCAACTTGATAAACTCTTTTTTTCAAAGTTATTTTTTCCGATAAGTGCAAAACATTGCCATCAAGCTTGTAACTACCCGAAAAAGATGCTCCACTTCCTTTGATATCTTTAGCTTTTGTCCAAGATATTTTTTCTACTCCGAGAGGTAATTTTATTGTTTCGTTTAACTCAATATATTTTGAGCACGCATCTTTAAAAGGATACTTTCTTTCTTTGATATTTGTATTTAAATAAAGATGATAATTACGATTGCTAAAAAGATTGGAAGCTACTACGGGAGTGAAAATAATTTCATTATCGCTAACTAAAGCATAATTTGGAATCTCATATTTTATATAAATTCTAAAAGGCTTAGACATATCATAAGGGTCTGAAAAATTCATAGTTATTATTTTCATATCAGGGAATTGACCAAGCATAGAACTTTCAAAAGTTGATTTCCAATTATAACGAAATGTTCTTGTTAATGCACCTCTAAAATTAGCATCCGATTGTCCTTCCGCTTCAAGAGTAAACTCACCTTTCAAATTTCCTTCTTTGTCCAGCTCTGAATTTCCTTTTATTTTATAAAAATGATTCATAGGGTCGGAAATAGGGATGATACTCAAGTCTTCTCCTTCTTTTGTTCCGATAATATAATTCTGCTGTTGCTCACGACTCGACCACAATTCACGAACAAAAGGTACCCAAGTAGGGTCAAGCATGTGAAGTTTTCCATCGGAAAGTCTTACAGCAGTAACACTATGGTTAAACTGATCGGCAGGAATATCTTCAATCCTTGAGCCTGCCATAGTCATTGCTGCATAAGATTCAAAACCTGCACATCTTAACATTGCAATCAACATTCCCGCTTTATCTTTACAAACTCCGCATCTATCGGTATAAGTCATCAAAGCTTTGTGCAAAGTAAAACCTTCTCCCTCTCCCATTGTTAATCCAAAATATCGAATTTCATTAGCGACCCAGTGAGTAAGCCTTGATACGGAATCCATTTCATCGCTTGCTCCTCTCAAAATTTCGTCAACTTTTTCTTTTACTTCTGGATCACAATCAAAACTTCCGTAATCTTCATTAACAGCATAAAACCATTTTGACTTTGCTTCCCAATCGGGAGCAGTTGTAAGTATTAGCTTAGGTGCTACATCAGAAAGTCCAAGCATATTCGACTCTCTTTTAAAAGGCTCAATATTCTTCTTTTGAAAAGAATAAAGTGTTTTGTTTCCTTTAAATCTTACTTTTACATTTACTTCACCCTTATAAAATTTATACTGCAATTTTTTTGTATTGGGAACTAATGTTTGATAAACTTTTTCAAGAACATTATTGGAACTCCAAAAATGAATAATGTCATAATAATGACCTTCCATCGGAGGAATATATTTTTCGTTATCATCCTCTTGCAACAAAGCATAAGTATATCCTTTTTTGAACATAAATATTTCAATAGCATCACCTATTTCGAGCCTTCCTACTTCAATAAGTTGCTCTCTTGCTCCCCAAAGAATCATAGAGCCGGGAGCAGGATAATCCTTAATATTTCTATTATCCAAAATCTCAACAGAACCATCTTTCCTGTAAATCTTTACTTTTTTAATTTGTAAAAAAGCAGATTGAGGCTCGTAACTAAATTTTACAATTGATGAATTTACAGCACCTTTTAGGGTTAAAACTTTTATCAGCTTGTGGATATAAAAATAACTCAAGCCACTTTCCTGAACATCTACAGTTGTGCTGTCAAAAATTGTAAGAACACTTGAATGCGGGTACTTATCAGCATCACCTGCATTTCTTATCATTGTTTTTATATCTCCGTCAGCAAAAAGAAATACCGACTGAAAAGCAAAAACAAACAGAAAAAACATCTTTTTATTAAATTCCATAAGAAATTGATTTATTCATTAAATTAATACAACTGGCAAATTTAGATTTTATACAGCAATTTTTACAACTTAAATTGCTAAAGTTTATACACCTCATCCCGGCCTTCTCCTCTAAGAGAAGGAGTAGCTCACTGCTGGCTTTTAACTTAACTTGGTTACCTATTATTCCTCTGCCCAATAGCTTTAAAGCATTTGGGTTAATCGATATTCGATATTTGTACCCAATCAGTAATTCTCCAAATATCTGTTTTTTTTAATCATACACTTTGTTGTCTCATCAAAATAATTGTTTTTTTTTTGTTTTTAGACATACTGACGGTTTGGCTATGTGTAGTAAGGGATTTCAAAGCACTTCCGTTTCAATTTATTACTAATTTTAATTACTTGCATTATCTGTCAATTTACCACTAAAACCCTTATTGGGTATAGCTTTTGTTATAGCCTGGCATTTATTCATTCATATCTTTCAATTCTTTAATATTTCTTATCAACTCCTTATAATTTTCTATATTTGATGGAGTGTATGCGATAATATCTGAAATTAACAACTCTATATCTCGATTCATTGATTTTAATATACCTATAACCAATTCAGGTCTGCAAACAAAACAATTTGCAACTGCAACCGAAGGTTCTTCAAGTGCAGTTTCCAATGAGAGTTTAACTGTGAAAAATTTCTTTAGAATATTAGTGTCACCTGTTTCACAAAAGTAATTTTCAGTCAGTTCTGAATATGGGTCATAATCTCTTTCTATTGCTTGAAAATCACTCTTATTGTTTTTGAATTTTTCATTATTCTCTGTCAATTGAACATTAAGCATATTTAGAATCTCAACCTTCTTCTGTAATGAACATTCCTTTAATGTTTGAATTCGACTTTTGTGAACAAATCCTGTAATCTGTTTTCCATCAACAAACTTGAACAAATAAACTCTTTCCCATTGTTTTCCAGAATTGTCCACATAGAAGATTTCATTTTCCTTTATAAAACTCAATGAATCGTATTCAATCCCTTCTCCATTCCTTATTATCGTATAATCATCCTTATCAGAAATTATCGCAGCTTCTCTATTTTGTCCAATCAAAGATGTTGAAAAGAGAATGAATAATATGTGTAGTACTGTCTTCATCATGCTTGGCTACAACGGTTTGTATAAGAATAGTAGCCGATTGCGGAACTCGAATTTTTCAAGTTGCAAACAAATTTTATGCGGGCTACAATACTCATATTTACTACTATCTCGGCTATTATTTTTATACTTTGTGTGTGCCCTGCATAAGCAGTAGCTACACACTAACCATAAGCATTGTAAAAAATGCCAAAGGTACAAATTTATTTTATAAAAGTACATGGTTAGTGAGTAAATTTATTCCAGAGGGTGAGAGTCCTTTTTTGGCGGAAAAATGCCAAATTAATCACAGGCGAGCTTAATAGCCCGAACTGTTAGTAAGTCGCAAAGTGGTTTTTCGTGAGGAATGCACTGAAGGAAGCGAGACTACAAATGTTGGTACTGA
>JAYEOP010000528.1 GCA_034723125.1 Bacteroidota bacterium
GCACAATTTGTTGAAAATAATATAATCAAAATTACCAAGGAAATAATACTGCTTATTTTTTTCATAACTTTATGATTTGTTTTCTTATTAAATTATTATTATTAACTACTCTACACAAATATACACCTACAGCTAACATTGATACATCAATAGAAAATAATCCGTTGCTGTTTATACTTTTTGAAAACACTTTATTCCCAATAGTATTATATAACTCAAATATTGTTTCCTCATTTTCATTAAATCCTTTAATTTCTAAATTAATAGTAGTAGTAAATGGATTAGGATAAATATTAATATCTGAATCCCAATCATTATTTTTTAAGCTGATATTTTTGTTGTCAACAAAATTGGAGAGTGTAGAGCAATATTCTCCTCTTGTCGGATTGCAAGCAACAAGTCTTTTAGCCTCTATCTGGTAATATACATCACCTTGTGGTGGATCCGTATCCGTGTAAGTGGAATTAGTATAAGGCAATGAATCTATTTGGCTCATGCTGTCAGGGTCGGTTCCTCTATAAATCCTATATGTATTATACCAAAAACCATAATAATGATTCCATGATAGATTAATGTTGTTTCCCATTCCGCCATTTATTGATAAGTGAAGTGTGATATGAAAACCACTTAAAGATGATTCATTATCGCAAGAATCAATAACTGAAATTTTATATCTGTAAAAGCGTTTTTCAGGTTCTGAAGTTGTATCTGTAAAAGTACTCATGCTATTAAATGCTACTGTTCCTATATGTCCAAAGCTGTCAGCTTGATAACTTTCACGGTAAATTTTAAATTCTTTGGTTCTTTTACCTGAGGTTTTTTCCCATACGATTTTATTATACCCTTCATCATCAAGGGTAACAAGGCATATTTCTTCATTACTAAAAGGTTCTTTTGCAGTAACCCAAATTGTATCAGAGTATTTATAACATTTACTATTTGTATCTGTAATAATATAAGTATAAAAATCTGTTGTTTTTATTGTATTTATCGAATCAATATTCCAAAAGTAATAGTTTTGAAACCAATATATATGATAGTCATTACAATTGGCATTTTCAAGTTCAATACTAAGCACAACACTATCTCCAAGGCAAAATACGGTATCATCTTCAATAATTAATTCATCATTGGGCAAATAGTAATAATCAACCGTAATTGTATCATAAGCTATACAACCGTATTGGTCGGTAACTTCAACATAAAATATACCTGAATCC
The DNA here is from genome assembly GCA_034723125.1 of Bacteroidota bacterium. Classification (NCBI taxonomy): domain Bacteria; kingdom Pseudomonadati; phylum Bacteroidota; species Bacteroidota bacterium. Next base: position 1,221 of record JAYEOP010000528.1, read on the forward strand.
ACTTTTATTGTCTCGCTATCTGCTCCGGTACTCCAAGAATAATTTTCAAAGCCTGAACCTGCATCTAACAAAAGACTGTCTCCTGCACAAATGGTAGTATCGTTACCAAGTTCAACAGATAACGAACTACAATCGTGTTCCCTTACAATAATATCATCCATATATATTCCTGTCACGGGATAATACGTTGGACCGCTTGCATACCATCCTATATAATAATTGTCGGGATAACTTACTTTAAATGTTAAAATAGTGTCGCTCCAATAGTAAGCATACCATTCAATATCATTTAAAATATAAATTGTATCATTCATGCTATTTGAATTAGTATCATTGCCAATACATATCATTAAATCTTGGTTGTCAACCTCAGGATAACGCATATTGTACCAAAATTTGATGTCATAAAATTTCCCTGTATCAAATTCAAAACATTTTGAAAATAACCAGTCTTCATTGTATTGTCTTATTATAATCATATAATCACCAGTGTAAGCATTTGGTATAGTACTTCTTTCCCAAGTTGTATCATTACCGTTTGTATCATCAATTTTCCATAAATTAAAATCAGCCATTTCATTATTTTCAAAGCCCATTGTATCCGCCCCAGTTGAGAGGTCATAACATTGTGCTTGTAATAATGTGTTCACGAATAAAAGTGTAACGGTTAATACCAAAATTATCAGATTTTTCATAATATTATTTTTAAAATTTATTTGAATTTAATTTTTCATTTATCAATTTATTTCCAATTTTCAAAGCATCAATTTCTTTGTTAAGTTCTAAAATATACAAAGTAAGTTCCTCAACTTTTTGAAGAAGTATTTCATTCATTTCTCCTACACTAACACCGTTTTTATTTACTTCCTCAGTAGTTGGTACATCCGGTAAATGCTTATATTTATTAATAAATATTTCTAACTTATCCAAAGGAATTAAATAATAGTTATCATTAAAAACATAATCTTTCCAATTATTTTCTGTGATAATTAATGACTTTGATACAATTTTGCCGTTTACAGCCAAACGATAATCTTCATGTTCACCTTTTGTAATCTCTGTTCCTACTTGATCTTCGGTAGTTGTTGGAATTAAAACATTTCCGTGCCAGAACCCACTTTGGGCAGTACATTTATTAATATTAAGAAACAATATTAATGGAATATTTAATAACACAATCATAATAATTGAATGAATTTTTATACTATGTAAGTATCTGTGTAACTGACTACTACAAACAGGGGGGGGGTAATTTATTTTTCATATTTCTGTTTTATTAATTTAATAAATCTTATTTTTTATTTAAAATTGTAACTAATTCTTATAAAAATATGCATCACAAACGTAATACAAAATTTTGCAAAATCCAAATTTTTTATTAAAAATAATGAATATCAGGTCGTAATCTCTTATAAACATAAATATTCTGTATTTTTCAATTAAAGGTTGAGTTCAGTCCGAAAAGTAATTCTATCCACAAAAGCTCAAAGAATTAACAAAGTTTATTATATTAATTGTGTATCTTGGTGTCTTATACTAAACCGCTATTAAGATGCTGATTAAGAAAATAAATTATTTTTGTTTTGTTTTTCTTCACAAAATTCTTGCATAACTTGTTCCGCACTTGTTTCGGAAGCTGTGGCTACGGAATAATTTTTTGAATAAAAACAGGGCGAAAAGAAATGTTTTATTTTCAGTATCTTGATGGCGGTTTAGTATTAGTAACTTCGTGGCAATTTTTCTTTTTTTTTGACTTTTCGGAGTGAACTCATAACATCAAAAGGATAAATAATATTGTCTGACAATTTAATTGTTAGTAAAATACCAAGTAGTTCTTTTGTTTTTAAGTTAAAGAAAATATAACTTTGCAAAAAAAATTTATAATGATAAAGATATACAACAATATTTTCAAATATTTGATTGCAATCTTTATTGTTTTGTTTTTATCTACTACCTTTTCTTATTCACAATCATCTGTTCACGGTGTAGTGTCAGATGTGTTAACTGAAAATTTATTAAGTAATGTAAAAGTATCTTTGCTAAATAAAAATTCTTTTACAAAAAGTAATGATGAAGGATATTTTTATCTGCCGTATTTCACTTTTGAATCTGATAGTTCAAACTCTTTAAAAGGTGTTTTTATGAGTCGGGAGAATTATTTGTCTTGGCATTTTAACACATCTTTTAATTTCATGATAATCAATGTAAGCGGGCAAGTAATGTATCAACAAAACAATGTTACTCAAGAAGGTGAATTATCAATTGTTAATTTACCTAAAGGCATCTATTATATTAAGCTCATATCACCTCTTGGTAACAATACTTATACATTTATATCTTACGCAAATAATCAAAATATTTCTATACATAAAAAGGATGACAAGAACTTCTTTTTTCCCCTTGGTTTCGATACCCTTTTTTTTTCAAAAGAGGATTATTACAACATTAAGGTTCCTTTACAAACACCCATTTCATCGGTCAATAGCACTCAAAATATCAAGATGTTACGTAAACATTATAAAGACCTTTACTATTTTAATATTCTTCATAGCAAGCCTGCCTTTGATATGATAAGTAGCACTCCTCCCAAAACACATTTAGGCGGTGTAGAATCAGTAAAAATATTTGTAAATAGTAATGACGATTTGGTCTATTACATGAACACAAAAATTTATAAATCTCACTATAATTTTGCTACGCAACAACTGAATTATTCAGATAATAAAAATACCTTCAATTTCTACCAATATCAAAATACCTCCCAACGCTATCTTTTTCCAATTACAATTAATTATTTTAGAGAATTAGATATTTACACTTTTGAGTTTTTTTCCGGTGATGGTGCAGATTGCTCTGATGTAGCCTTTTGTTATGAAAAAATTATTAATTCATCGTATTTAAAAGGGAAACTTTATTTTTATTCAACTAATAATTCATGGGTAAATTGCAACAATATTCCCACAATTACAGCTAATGAATTATTTAAAGGACAGAATTATCAGGCTTTAAATTTAGCAGAAAATTATGGGTATTTACAAAAAATTGATATTAAGGAAATAGGGAATACTAACCTTCAAAGACATGATATTTTGTTAACCAATGGTATTCCAATTGATATTTCGGTTATTGCCGGAATTATTACAACCCAATTCCAACCACCATTAAGTCATATCAATGTTTTAAGCCATAACAGAGGAACACCCAACATGGCAATAAAAAATGGATTTACTAATCCTTTATTTGATAGCTTGCTTAACAAGCTTATCTATTTTCAAGTTTTAAACGATTCTTTTATTCTAAGATGTGCTACTTTAGCTGAAGCTAATGCTTTTTGGAATGCAAACGAACCTACAGACTCAGTTTTTTTAGACAAGGATGTTTCAAACTATGGTTTAATTGATTTGAACAAAAGTTCTATTAATGATGTTAATAAAATCGGAGGAAAGGCTGCCAATTTTGCAGAACTTTTAAATGCATTTAAAGACACAATTTATAATGCAACTGTACCTGAAGGATATTTTGCCATTCCCTTTTATTTTTACGAAAATCATCTTATCAGCAATGGACTTGATAGCTATATTTCAAATATGCTAAATAATTCTAACTTTATGAATAATAGTGCTATCCGTAAAAGTATGTTAAAAAAATTACAAGACAGCATAATCAGTTTACCTATTAATCAAGATTTGCTTGATAGTGTTTTACTGCATTTACATCAAGATAATCGTTTTACTTCATATAGATTTAGGTCATCAACCAACGCTGAAGACCTTGAAGGATTCAACGGAGCAGGTTTATATAGTTCTTACACAGGCAAATTAAACAATCCAACAGAATCTGTTGAAAAAGCTATCAAAAAAGTATGGGCAAGTTTATGGAATTTTACAGCCTTTGAAGAGCGTGAATACTTTAAAATCAATCATCAATCATGTGCTATGGGAATATTGGTGCATCGTTCTTTTCCTGATGAAGATGCCAATGGTGTTGTAATTACCAAAAATCCTTATAACTCAAATCATGCTTACATTGTTAATGTGCAGTTTGGTGAAATAAGTATCGTAAATCCAGAACCGGGAATTATCAACGACCAAGTGGTAATTTATACTTTTTCATTTTCAGGAAAAGAACCTTACACTCTTGAATACAACAGTTACTCTAATGTGCATGCTTATGACAACAAACATGTAATGGAAGATAAAGAGTTATATCAATTAGGCGATTATCTTGGGATAATAAAATCTTATTTTTTTGATAATGTTTACAATTGTACTTGCCCTTACAAAGATTTCGGTCTTGATATAGAATTTAAACTTGACTCCGAAATTTCTACACGAAAATTGTATATTAAGCAAGTAAGACCTTATTAATATAGTATTTTATTCATCCTTGTAATAAACATATCTTTGAAGTAAATAATATCAACCCGAGAATGATGAAAAGCAAAAAAAGCCTGATTTCTAAAAACCTTAATTTATTAATTGTATTTGCCGTTGCTGTAATTGTACGATTCATCTATTTTGCATTCGAAAAAGATAGTCCTCTTTTTCTTTACACAATAATTGATGAAAATGAATTTATAAAAATTGCTAATCATATTTCAGAAAATGGACTCTTTTACCCTTATCATTTCTGGCATCCACCTTTGTACAGCTATTTTGTAGGATTCTTTAAAATCATTGGGTTTGCTTTAAAAGGAATTATTACAATTCAGTTTATTATAGGTATTGCAGGCACTGTGCTTTTATATTTATCCTTAGAAAAAATCAACAAAACCGCTGCTATAATTACCGCTCTAATATGGGCAATTTATCCTGTTGAACTTTTTATTGAAAGCAAATTTCTCTCTGAAAGTATTTTTGTTTTTCTCACAATTTCACTTGCATTTGTTTTTCAGCGAATGAAAGAATCTTACATTAAAATAATTGTATTAGCTCTATTAACAGGACTGCTGATTGTTACAAAAAGTCAGTTTTTATTGTTTTTTCTATTTTGGGTTTTTTATCTCATTTTCAAACAAAAACAATCGCTTAAAAATATTCTTACTTATGTGCTAATTTCTTTAATCTTTCCGCTTACAGTTTCTTTTCACAACTTAGATAAAACAGGGAAATTTATTTTTGTTTCCAGCAATGGAGCGGTAAATTTTTATCTCGGAAACTCATCAGACATTAAAGAAACATTAAATATCAGACCAAGAGAATGGAAAGCTTTTTTTTCTTCATTGTATGATGAAGCTGAAATTAAATTTGTAAAAACTGATACAACCGACATTAACAAAACATATCCTTACAAACTATCAGGATTTTTAGTAAAAAAAACATTGAATGAAAATAAAAACCTATCCGTTCCTCTAAAAAATATTGTACAAAAAACTCTTATCTCCGTTCATTCGTATGAAACACCAAGAGATTTTGATATTTACGAATATGGAAGATGGAATAAATACATTGCTTTTTTCATGCATAAAAACCCATTCTGCATTCCCTTAATATTTTTCATGTATTCCGCATTAATATTATTGTTTGTAAAAAGAAAATCAGTCTTTTCAAATGAAAAGTTATTAATTCCTGCTGTTTTGATTATCGTAAATATTCTACCTTCAATAATTTTTTTCAATGCATTTAGATACAGATTGCCTGCAATACCTTTTATTATTTTCTTCTCAATTTTATTTTATCTTGAGTTTTATAAGCATTTGAAATATCAGTTAATAAATTTGGGTTTAATGATAATTTTGGGAACAACACTTACAAGTGGATTATTATTTCAAAAAATCCCATTAAGTGAAACTTATGACCATTATGCAGACGGATTTTTCGATAAAGAAAAATTAAGACAGGCAGATCGTTTTTATGAAATGTCAATCCAAGCAGTTGAAGAAATAAAAGAGGATAAAACAGCTTTACATAATCCATATTTTCAAAAAGGAATTATGGCAGACAAAAGTGGAGATTTTGAAGGTGCAATAAAAGAGTATAACAAAACCATAGAAGCAAAACCTACTATTGAAGCATACATAAATAGAGCAACAGCAAGGTACAAAGAAGGTGATTTTAAGGGAGCCGTAGCCGATTATAATTTAGCAATAAAACTGAATAGCGATGATGTCGAAAAAGTAGCTTCGGCTTGGTATAGCAAAGGGCTTACACGAATTAAGTTAAATGACTTTGAAGCTGCGATGAAAGATTTTGATAAATCAATTGAATTAAATCCGAATTTTTCCAAAGCTTATGCAAACAGAGGAATACTAAGAGGAAAAGTAAGAAATATTGCAGGAGCTTTGTCCGATTTTGATAAAGCAATTGAACTTGACCCTACCTATGCAAAAGTATATAACGATAGAGGAATAGCACGAATTACATCAGGAAATAATGCAGGAGCAATGCATGATTTTACAAAAGCAATAGAACTAATTCCTCAATATTCACAAGCATATTACATGAGAGGAATACTAAATTTTCAATTGGGAAATAAAGAAAATGCTTGTGAAGATTTAAAAAAGTCAGCAGAATTAGGCTTTAGCCAAGCTCAACTGGATTATGAAAAGTTTTGCGGGGAAATAACTGCTAAACCTTAAGGGCGGTTTTT
>JAYEOP010000529.1 GCA_034723125.1 Bacteroidota bacterium
ATAATCATCAACTTTTATTATTTCTGACAAATAATGCAAATCGTAAATATCCCGAGGCCTGTTGCGTTGCATAAGCGAACGAAGTTTTTCGGCAACAATTTCATTTAAAGGATAAACCGGTACTTTGCTATTGATTATTTCAGAATCAGAATATGAGTGAAAAATCTGTCTATCTTCCGGTTTTAATAATACTGTTTCTGAAAAACTAATATCTAACTTAATCTTTGTTTGCCAACGACTTACCGGCAACACTTGCTGATTAGGTTTATGAAAAGCTCCCCAAAAAAGAATTGTAACTTCATAACCTTGTGGAATGTTTTTATGAAGTTGTGGTTTAATGTTTTTTAAATGAAATTTTGCTCCACTATTTTGCTCAGCAAGTTCTATTATTTTTTTTAAGAAAACATCATCAATAACAAATGCCTTATTTAGTGCCTCTTAGAAAACTATCTATTTTTATAAAATGAATTATTTTTGATGAGATTTTTACTTTTTGGAAATGAACTGATACCTTTGTATCAGTGATTTGAGAAAAATAAAAATATCGCAAAAAGAAACATTTTTAATTTTGGAGAGTTTTCTAAGAGGCACTATTTAAAAGTGTGAAATCCAAGTCTTCCGAAAAACGATAATCTTGAAAATAGTTTTTCTTTAAACAGGTGCCTCCTTTGAATACAAAATTTTCAGAAATATCAGAAAACGAAAACATAGCATTCAGAAAATGACCAAGAATCCAATCTTTATCAATTACTGCTTCTTCCATTTGAAGTTTTTTTGCAATCTGTTGTATTTCTTTATAAGTCATTTTTTAAGAATTTGCTATTTCCAAAATTTCGTCTTTTGACATGTTAATAATTAATTTCCATCTACTATTATATTCTCCTTTAGTTTCCCCATCTATTTCAAATAACGAATATGGTTTTGCTACAATGCTATGTGCATAATCACTAAACTTTTCCATTTTAGTTTTTTGTAATAATTCGCTCAAAAATCCCAACCGCTTAATAACAGATTTATTATTAACAATTTTGCAGTATTTAATCAATTTGTTTTGGTTAATATCTGCATTATTGAAAGCTTTAATTATTTCTTGATACCAACCGGCAAGATGCGGCAAATCAAAACAATCAATAATCGTTTTTTCCAAATCTGTTATTTTGAACTTATGGTTTCCATGTCCAACTTCTTTATATCCGGTAAGTTTATTAGCTTTGATTTTAATAAACTTATATCTGATTTTATTAATTACCAACTCTTCGCTTCTACGTTTTGCCGACTGAACAAAAACTACATTAACAAACTGTTCCGTTAGATTATGATAATTTAACGCTGACCAATATGCGAGACCACCATCAGGTGCTAAAAAAGAGCCAATTACATTAGAGTCAATAAAACTACTGCGAACATATTTCCCTCGTTCCAGTTTAATTAACCATCCTGATTTTGACAGTGTTCGTATTGCTTGATGAATTTTATTTACAGAAAATTTATCACAGTCTTTTATCATCTGTACTGTAAAAATATCATAGCCATATTCATCTAATAAATCAATAAAATCCTTTTGTAATTCTGTCATAATAAATTATAGTTCTATCTTGTGCTAAAACGCAAAGATAAGCATAAATTTTATTATTACCGTATTCGATGTATTAAATTATCTGTTAATAAATTGCAGACAATTGTATTATTCTTTATTGCAACTCTAATTGTTTGCAATTATC
>JAYEOP010000530.1:0-3893 GCA_034723125.1 Bacteroidota bacterium
GTAATTTGCTTTTTTAGGTTGCATTTTTTTTAATTGCTTCTTCCAGTGATGTTGAAAAATATATGACTGTCTTCTGTCTTTCCCTTGTATAAATTTCATAGTATAAAAATAGAAATTATTCCTTTGGTGGCAAATTATCTTTATCTACAAATTGTTGATTTTTTTAGACAGTCTGACGGTGGCAATATGATAAGTTGGGCATTTTGAAACACTAAACTTTCAATTTACCACACCGTTTATTTATTGTTTCAATATCTTTCCAAATGACATTGTCCTATTTCTTTGATTTAATAATTTATAGATATATATACCAGAATTATAATTGCTTAAATCAAGTTCAAGCGAACTTTTATTAGTTGTTCTCTTTATCAGGATAATTCTTCCATTACAGTCAAACAAGGTAAATTCAAATGTTTCATTTTTTTCATTCAAAAATTGAATTTCAATAATTCCTGATGTTGGATTTGGATACATTTTTGTATCAAATTGGTTTTGTGTTTCATTGATTCCTTCAGAAAAATCAACAAATAACAAATTATCAAATATTAATCCATCCTTATTTGTTTGAATACTATCCGAAACGAAGGTAAATCTATATTGGACAGTATCACCTGGTTGAATGTTGAAAACTGGACCAAATCCAGCAACCCAAACGGTAAAATTAGTCCAACCAGATGAATTACCTGTTAAAGTTGGTTTTGCACCCTGCCACTTATAGCACTTTTGATTTTGATACGTTGTATCTGTCAATAAATTAACCCAAGTATTTCCATTATCAGGAGAAAATTCAAGAATGCCAAAATCATTTATGGTATCACTATTTATTTGATATTTCCCATCTAATATTACGGTATGTGGCATTTGAAAACCTCCTAACCAACTTGAGACATGCTTAATAATAAATATTGAGGTATCATTTACTGGATATGAGTTTACAGTATCTGTCACTATTGCATTGGGTACTGAATTGGCTGATGTGAATATAGATTTTTGTGGTTCTCCAATTTGCCAAACGTTATTTGGGTTTGAAATTGTATCAATTTTTAGTCTAAAAAACTGACTTGTATCTTCAAAATCAATATTGTAATACCTGTAATTCTGCGAATAAACAAAAACTGAAAACACAAGAAATACTAATGTCATTAATTTTTTCATATCCTAATAAATTTTGAATATATCTTAAATCTATTAGCAAAGATAATAAAAAAAGGAATTATTTAGAAGCCCCATATATTAAAAAGTATTGAAGCGTTTTTCATATCATTTAACTTTAAAGATTCTCTAAAATAAAATTAGTCATTTTTGTAAAAAGTTGATATCTGGTTTTACCGCCATAAATTCCATGATTTTTGTTAGGATATATATGCATGTCAAATTGTTTTCCTTCATCATTCAAGGCTTTTGCAAGCATCATTGTATTTTGTAAATGAACATTGTCATCTCCTCCTCCATGAATTAATAAATAATTTCCTTCTAATTTTTCTACAAAATTAATTGGTGAATTATCGTCATATCCATCAGGATTTTCCTGTGGTGTTCTCATGTATCTTTCGGTGTAAATGTTATCGTAATATCTCCAATTTGTAACAGGAGCAACTGCAATAGCCATTTTAAAATAATCTGCACCTTTAAACAAACAAAGTGATGACATATATCCGCCATAGCTCCAACCTTGAACCCCAATTCTGTCCTTGTCAACATAATCCAATGAGCCTAAATATTTAGCGGCTTCAATCATATCAATTGTTTCATATTTTCCCAATTGTTGGTAAGTAACTTTTCTAAATTCTTCTCCTCGATTTCCTGTTCCTCGGGGATCAACAGAAACTACAATGTATCCTTTTTGGGCAATAATCTGATGCCAAAGGCTATTATAATCCCAAGCATCATTTACAGTATTACTGTTTGGTCCTGCATAAATTGTAAAAAATACAGGATACTCCCTGTCAGGTGAAAAATTATATGGTTTCATCATCCAAGCATTAAGCTCCACTCCTTCTGATGTTTTAAAAGTAAAAAACTCTTTCTTACTTACTCTATAGTCTGCCATTTTTTCTTTGAGTTTTGAATTGTCTTCCAACACTCTTATCTCTTGTCCTTTGTAATTATGTAAGCTTATGTAATTAGGAGTGTTTGCATCCGAATGATAGTTGATATAGAATGCAAATGTTTTACTAAAATGTGCATCATTTATTCCTGATTTGCTTGAAAGTTTCTTTTTCTTTTTTCCTTTTAAATTAATGGAATAAAGGTCTCTTTGGGTTGGAGAACTTTCTGATGAAATATAATAAACAATCTTTTTTTCTTCATTTACACCTTTCAAACTGCTAACATCCCAATTTCCTTTTGTAAGTTGCTTTACAAGTTTCCCTTTCATATCGTAAAGATAAATATGGTTATATCCGTCTTTCTCACTTGTCCATATAAAACTATTATCATCCAAAAAGGTTAAATTGTCTGTTATTTCAATGTAATATTTGTTTTCTTCAGTAAAAATAACTTTTGATTTTCCTGAATTTACATCAGCTATCAAAAGTTCTAATTTGTTTTGCAATCTGTTAAGTCTTGTTATGCAAAGTTCATCAGAATTGTGTGTCCATTTTATTCTTGGAATATATTGGTCTGTTTCCTTGCCCACATCCATTGTTTTTGTTGTATTGGATTTAAGGTCATAAACATGAATGCTTACAATTGAATTATCCTCTCCTGCTTTGGGATACTTAAATTTGTATAGTTCAGGATAAAGGTCTCCATAAAATTTCATTGTCCATTGCTTAACATTGTTTTCATCAAATTTATAGAAAGCAATTTTTTCTCCGTCTGGCGACCAATATAATCCTCTGGCAAAGCTAAATTCTTCTTCATAAACCCAGTCCGGTGCTCCATTTATAATAATATTTTTTGCCCCATCATCAGTTATTTGTTTTTCTTTTTGTGTTTTAATATCAAATATAAAAATATTATTATTTCTCATATAAGATAATTTTGTAGCTGCAGGATTAAAGGAAGCAAGTTGTTGCTTTTCATCAGAAACAGAAATAAGTTCTTTTTTATTTATATCCCAAATGTAATTTTTTGCTCTAAAAGAATGCCTGTAAATAGGTTCTTTATTTGTAAAAATAAGAATTTTTTGTTCATCATTACTAAATTGATAACTACTCATTCTGATTGGCTCAGAATCTTTATTCATTTTCAAATCTTTAGCTTCAACTATTGTTTCAACTTTTTCTCCTGTTTTATAACTATATTTTACAATGTTACCTTTTTCAAGGCGAGTAAAATTAATTCCATCATTTAATGAACGTAATCCTTTTATTGATTTGGGATAAAAAGTATATTTTAACCAAACATCTTCAACTGTGATTAGTTTTTTTCTTTCTACTTTAATTGTTTGCTGTTCTTGTGAAAATATGTTTTGTGAAAAAAGAGAAATTACAAGAATTAATAATAATGATTTCATTGTTTTTTGCATGATAATGGTTTATTTAGTTTTGTTTGCAAAGGTAAATAAAAATGTTTATTCGATTATCCATACAGACAAGTCTTATTGATTTGTGTATTTGTTGATCCATACGGACAAGTTTTGGTTATTTGAAATATTGCTTAAGCGAATTTGTAATTCATTTAAAAAAAAAGCTACATTTCTTCAACAACGGCTATCACTAATTTTTCAATTTTCTTTTTTATTACATAAGAGGGGCAATCATAATTATTAATAATAATGCTAAATGCAAATTGATTTTGCGAATTAGTTGTAATATATCCTGCATAACTTTTCACTCCTGACATTGAGCCACTTTTGGCTTTAATTTTTCCGTGAGCAGAAGTATTTTTACAAAAAGACTTAAGCGTTCCGCTATTACCCGACTCGGGTAAAGAACGATAAAAATCAT
>JAYEOP010000530.1:3993-7773 GCA_034723125.1 Bacteroidota bacterium
GCATAACTTTTCACTCCTGACATTGAGCCACTTTTGGCTTTAATTTTTCCGTGAGCAGAAGTATTTTTACAAAAAGACTTAAGCGTTCCGCTATTACCCGACTCGGGTAAAGAACGATAAAAATCATTAAAAGATGAACTATTTTTTTTCATAAAAACACAAATGTCAGCAAGTTGCCTAACCGTTACTTTGTTTTTTCTTGAAATACCACAACCGTCAAATATTTTAAGACCTCTGACATCAATTCCTTTTGATTTCCAAAACTTAATTTCAACATCAGAGCCGAAATCAATTCCATCATATTTTGTCTTTTTTAATGCAATATGTTTTACAAAATGCTCTGCATAAAGATTATTACTATTCATATTTGTTCTATAAATTAAAGATGAAAGACGAGGAGATTTTGTTTCACAAATAAACTGTCTTTTTTCTGAATTTGTATTTTCGTTTTTTAATAATAATCTTCTAATACTTGTTGCTTCACCATTAACTTCTACTTCATTTTCTTTCAATTTTTGCATCAAATAAAAAGCTACAATATATGGTGGGTCAGGGATAGAAGCTTCAATTTCCAATTCTTCATTTTTTTTTCCTGCAACACCATGAATAACCCTGTGATTACTGTAATATTGACCTAAAATATCAAGATAAAAACCTTCATTAACTAATCTTATTTTATTAACGATTTTTAATTCAGGAATAAAAGGATCCATTTTATTTGAGTCAACTAAATATTCGCATTTTATAGAAGGGTCAAAACTCAATTTAAATTTGTTTTCAAAAATTGACAATCCTGATGCAGCCGTGCCGTAGTATGCAGCAATATCTTCCCATGTCCAGCTTGTAGGAACTATTTCCGTATCAAAAATCTGAGCATCAGCAATAATATTTCCGTTTATCTTTTTTATACCCACATTTTTTATTGCCTCAACCCATTGGATTAAAAAGTCAGGTTCGTAATATGTATTTTTATATACTTTTGAGCCAAGTGCAGGATCACCTCCTCCTTTAATATAAATATTTCCGTTAAGCGTTTGTGTTTCAGTATCAATTTCACCATCATATTCAATCTTTGTAACAAATCGCTTGTTTTTTCCAAGAATTTCAAATGCCGTGGCAGTTGTTAATAGTTTTAATGACGAAGCAGGAACTAAGCTCAAATCAGGATTGTATGAAATAATATTTTTTTCACTATCAATATCCGTAAAATAAAAACTAATTGATGAGTTATAAAAAACAGAATCATTTATAAAAGCCTCTATTACCTTTTGCAATACATTGGAACTATCCTTATCAGAAAATACTTTTGAACCTTTTAATTCCTTTTTGCTTTGCTTAGCTATATTTTTTTCAACTACTTTATTTTCTTGGTTTTGCCCACAGGCAAAAAGAAATATTAATGATAAAAATAGGAATAGGATTTTTTTCATAAATATATTAATTTAGAAAATGAGCAATAACATTCACATATTATTTAAATTCAGGATATTTACCTGTGTAATTAAAAGGAGTAATTTTCAACAACTGCTCTTTAGTTTCTTTTGAAATATCAAGACTATTAATAAATTTATGTATTGATGATTTGTCAATTCCCTTGTTTGTACGAGTCAGCTCCTTAAGTGCTTCATAAGGGTTTGGATAAGAAATTTTCCGTAAAATAGTTTGAATAGCTTCTGCTACAACAGCCCAATTATTTTCGAGGTCTTCATCAATTATATCTTTGTTTAACTGAAGTTTTTCAACCCCTTTGTCAATTGATTTTAAAGCAATTAATGAATGTGCAACAGGCACTCCAATATTTCGTGTAACAGTTGAATCCGTGAGGTCTCGTTGTAATCTTGAAACTGGTAATTTTGCACTTAAATGTTCAAAAAGTGAATTTGCAATACCAATATTTCCTTCTGCATTTTCAAAATCAATAGGATTAACTTTATGAGGCATAGCAGAAGAACCTACTTCATTCTTTTTAATTTTTTGTTTAAAATATCCTAAAGAAATATATGTCCACATATCACGACAAAGGTCTAAAAGTATGGTATTGATTCTTTTAAGATTATCAAAAAGTGCAGAAATATTATCGTAATGCTCAATTTGTGTTGTAAACTTTTGTCTTTGTAATCCAAGTTTGAACATAAAAGAATCGGCAAATTCCATCCAATCAATTTCGGGATATGCGACATAATGGGCATTAAAATTCCCTGATGCACCTCCAAATTTTGCTTTTGCAGAAATTGCCTTCAATAGTTTTGTTTGCTCTTCGAGCCTGTCAACAAACACCATTATTTCTTTTCCAAGTTTTGTAGGGCTGGCAGCTTGTCCGTGAGTTCTTGAAAGCATTGAAATGTCCTTCCATTCAACCGCTTTGTTTTTCAATAATTTCATAGTGTTAAACAAAAACGGGATATAATTTTTGTGAACTCCATCAAGAATTGACAAGGGAACAGCAGTATTATTTATGTCCTGAGATGTAAGTCCGAAATGAATAAATTCTTTAAAATCCGACCATTTGTTTTTATCAAAATATTCTTTCAAAAAATACTCAACAGCCTTTACATCATGGTTTGTAGTGGATTCTATTTCTTTTATTCTTTGAGCATCTTCCACAGAAAAATTCGAATAAATATCTCTCAATTTTTCAAAATCATTTGCATTAAATCCCTTTAGCTCAGGCAAAGGCAATTCACACAATTCTATGAAATACTCTACTTCAACATACACCCTATAACGAATAAGAGCATACTCGGAAAAATAATTTGACAATACTTTTGTCTTTTCGGCATATCTGCCGTCAATAGGTGAAATAGCTAATAAATTGAATTCTGACATATATAATTTTTCTTTCAAAATTAAGAATATGCTTTGATTCTTTGCTTATGAAATTTAATTATCTTGATAATGTTAAATTTTTGTTACTCCTCAGCAACTTTGCAAAAAATAAAAGCCTCAGACTTCGTCTGTCGAAGACATGCTAAGTGTAATAAGAAGTAAAACTACGTCTGAGGCATATCTTTAAGTCTCAATATTTTATACCTACTGAGGAGTAACAATTTTTTCCTCACAAAGAAAACAATATTTTCCCCTATTACCTATAATTCAAATTCTTTACGCATTACCAAATTCTAGAAATAACAGAATATGACATCAATTTTCCTCTTTTACTATAGGTTTCTGTTCTTACAAATCCTACATCTTTAACCAACCATTTTACAGTTTTGACATAAACCTTAATAAAACCAATTTTTGTAAGAACATCTGAAGTAACTTTATAGGCTTTATAAGTTCCGGCAGGTACTGTAATAGATTCTGTTGCTACTTTTGTATTAGTAACATCAACTCTAAGAGTAATTATTTTCATTCCTTCATTTAATACCACCGCTTCTACTAATGCATCGGGCAATGTCATACCATCTGTCATCTTTTTGGGATATATTAAATTTTCTACTTTGTACTCAATATCCATTGCCTCATAAGGTTGCAGTTGTTCTTCACTAAGCATTCCTTTCATATCAACTACAAAATTTTCACCATCACAATAATAAGTTACTTCTGTCTTCCCAATACTTTCACCATTATCAAATGATTCAGATTCAATAACAATTTCCTGTTTCCCATTAACTGTTTTTACGGAAAGAACTTCAGAAGTAGAAGTACTGGTAAGTTTATCTTTTTTATCAAAATACTGAGTTTCATATTTTGAACCTACTTTTATTGGAATATATGCTTCACATTCTTGTGAAAAAACAGTAAATGAAAATGCTAAAAACAAAATAATAAATGTAA
>JAYEOP010000531.1 GCA_034723125.1 Bacteroidota bacterium
AAAACATTTATTGTTGACATTAAGGAAACTTCATGTTCTGTAGATTTCCCGCCAAAAATTAAAGCTACTGTTGTTTTCATGATTATCTGTTAAATTGTTTATTTGCTTATTTGTTTATTTGTTTATTCATAACTCCTAACTTTTATCTTTTAACTTTAAGTGCTTTAGGCATTTTTTATATTTCTCGCAAAGACGCTAAGAACGCAAAGAGAATTTTTATATCTGTTTATCCATAACTTTTAACTTTTATCTTTAAGTACTTTAGGCATTTTTTTATATTTCTCGCAAAGACGCCCCAATACAGTCATTCTTCCTTATGGGGCAAGCAAAGAACGCAAAGAGAATTTTTTTATCTGTTTATTCATAACTTTTAGTTTTTAGCTTTTAGTTTTTAACTTTAAATTGAATAACAAAAATATGAATATAAAACAAAAGAAAGGAGATAATTTAATGAACAGATTGTTTATAAAATCTGAATTGGAATTTCTATTTAAATTCAATTAATGCTATAAATTTGATGTTTTCAAAATCAGAAAAAAAACGATATAAATGATAATTTTTGGAATAACAGGAACTATTGGTGCAGGAAAAGGGACGATTGTTGATTATTTAGTTAACAAAAATTTTAAACATTTTTCTGTTAGGGCATTTTTAACTGAGGAAATAAAAAAAAGAAAATTACCCGTTAATAGAGATAATATGGTAATTGTTGCCAATGAATTAAGGAAAAAGCATTCACCTGCATATATTGTTGAACAGCTTTACAACATTGCATTAGCAACAGGAGATAATTGTGTAATTGAAAGTATAAGAACTCCGGGAGAAGTTGAGTTGTTAAGGTCAAAAGAGAATTTTTATTTACTAGCTGTTGATGCTTTGGCAGAAAAAAGATATGACAGGATTGTTAAAAGAAAATCTGAAACGGATAATATTTCTTTTACTGAATTTCTTTCTAATGAAAAAAGAGAAATGGAATCAGATGATCCTAACAAGCAAAATCTTTCGAAATGTATTGAGCAAACTGATTATAAATTAATAAATAATACTGAATACAAGAATTTGTATGAACAGATTGAAAAAATATTAAAAGAAATAAAATATTATGGATGAAAAAAAGTATATCAGACCATCTTGGGATGAATATTTTCTTGAAATATCAAGAACCGTTGCTACTCGTGCTACTTGCAATAGGGGCAGAAGCGGATGTGTGATTGTAAGAAATAGACAAATTCTTGTAACAGGATATGTTGGCTCTCCTATGGGTTTGCCACATTGTGATGACGTTGGTCATCAAATGAAAAAAGTTGTTCATGAAGATGGTTCAGTTACTCAGCATTGTGTACGTACTGTTCATGCTGAACAAAATGCTATTACTCAGGCTGCAAGACTTGGAGTGGCAATTGAAGGAGCAACTTTATATTGTAAAATGACACCTTGCCGTACTTGTGCTATGCTAATTATAAATTGTGGAATAAAAAGAGTGGTGTGTGAAAAGAAATATCATGCAGGAGCCGAATCGGAAGAAATGTTTAAGCAAGTAGGAGTGGAACTTGAGTTTGTTGATGAGGAAGTTGTGAAGTATAAGAATCAATGAAGAAATGATGTAATGAAGAAATGATTTAATGATGTAATGATGTAATGAAGAAATGATTTAATGTGTTAAGACAAATAGGTTGATTTATTGTATCTCTATGAATTTCAGGAATTTACTATCTCGTTTTTGATGATATTTTTGATTTTTGATTTTAGTTTTGTGTATCTTTTTTCAAAATCTTTAATGTGATTTGCTGTTTTGTCATGGTCCATTTTTGCATCTAAAGGTATATTGTCAATATCATTGTTGAATTCTACAAGTTCATCCAGAAATAATTCATGAGTATCAATCGTTTCTAACAAATCTTGTAAAAAACGCTTGTTGTGTTTAAGATGATTATCATATTTTATTAACTTTTCTTGATGCTCTTTAGGTTGATTTTCAAGTGCTTCTGCTAATAGTACCTTGTTAAATTTATCAATTTCATTTTTCCAATTGTTAACCATTTCTTTCCAATTAGCATGGTCGTCATGTAAATTTTGATATTTAGATTTTGTCATAGCAAAAAAGATTAAAGGTTAATAACTTAGTTCATTGAATATGAATATTCTTCATTATAACAGCATTATTTTTATGATACCAAGATAATAAAAAAATCATAGTTATTCCTAATAAAATGAGATTTAAATATAACTTTGTTAAAATTTTTATTACTAAAAGAAAGGGGTGAAAGTGAAATTTTTTAAATTTTTGATAAGTAGAGCATTCTGGGTAAATATTTTAATTTTCCTTGCTATTGTTGTTGTTATTTTTATAAGTATTCAGTTTTTTATGAGCAAATTCACTCATCATGGCGAGTCTCTTACAGTTCCTGATTTTAAAGGATATACGGTACAGCAGTTAGATGAAATTTGTAATGATCGTGGGTTGAGATATTCTATATCCGATTCTATTTATAAAGCTGGAGTTCCTTATTTTACTGTTGTGGAACAATCACCAAAAGCTCATTCAAAAGTAAAACATAACCGAAGAATTTATTTTACCATTAGTTCTGATAAACCACCAAAAGTAAAGTTGCCTAATTTGATGGATGTATCTCTGCGTCAAGCATTGGTGATAATTGAATCGGCAGGATTAAAAGTAGGTGAACTTGAATATGTTCCCGACATTGCACAAAATGTTGTTTTAAGAGTTACTAAAGATGGAAGAGAATTAAAGCAAGGATCTTTTATAAAAAAAGGCTCGGAAATAAATCTTGTTCTTGGTGATGGATTATCTTCTCAAAAAAGAAGAGTTCCCGATTTACGTGAGATGCCTCTTGATGAGGCTGTTTTTGCCCTTAAAGGATTTGGATTTAATATTGGTGCAATAATTTATAATAAAGAAGTTAAAGATAGTTCTGAGGCAATAATTTACAAACAATATCCGTTACCTAATCCTGATGAAAAGCTGGCTCAGGGTGAGGCGATAGATATTTGGCTTACCACCGTTTCGGAAATAGAAAGAATGAATATTAAAAATAATAACAAAGATTTTCAAGACAGTCTTAAAAAAGCAATGGAAAATGAGAAAATCATTATTGAATAATTTTATTACAAAAACACTAATTACTGTATTCCTTTTGTTTAATGTAACAATAAGTGCTGTTGCACAAAAAGAAGAAACAGTTCCTTTAAAATCAAATTATACAATTTCAAAGAATCTGCAAACACATACTTTAATGAGAAGTGGAGAGGCAGATTATGATACCTTAAATCTTGAAAAACCCTTTTTTGATGATTTTTCTTGGTCAAATATTTATCCCGATGATTCTTTGTGGATTGATAAAAATGTTTTTATAAATAATCACATGGCTTTATATCCAATAAGTTGTGGCGTTGCTACTTTTGACGGATTAAATTCTAATGGCATGCCTTACAATCCGGGAGTTATTAACTCAAAAGGGAAAATTGCCGATGAATTAACTTCTGTTCCTTTTGATTTTTCAAATTATAGCAGTAGTGATAATATTTTTTTGAGTTTCTTTTATCAAGCTCAGGGAATTGGCGATATGCCGGAACCTTATGATTCTTTGGTTTTAGAAATTAAACCCGATAGATATTGGGCAGGCTCTGTTTGGGATTCTACAAAGTGGATTCGGATATGGAGTACAGCAGGAACCAAGGTTAAAGCTTTTGAGCAAGTAAGTCTAAAAGTCCCTGAATTTATTATTGATACAACTGCAATTATTGATACAATTGCTCGCTTTTATCATGATGTTTTTCAGTTTAGGTTTAGAAATTATGCAAGTCTTGCGGGTAATTTAGACCATTGGCATCTCGATTATGTTTATATGGCTAAAGGGCGTGATACTAACGATTTATATTATGAGGATGTGGCAATTGTTTATGAGCCTAAAAGTTTGTTGAACGATTATACATCAATGCCTTGGAGTCATTTGATTGCTGATAAAAATCAATTGAGAAGTTCAATGGAAATGTCGGTGAGAAATAATTATTATCAAACAAGAAAAGCTCAAGGAGGATATGAGATTATTGATACTTTTGATAATGATCAAATAATGTTTGACGATAATGCTAACAGCCAAGATGTTTACACATTTTTGTCATTTCCTTTGACCGATAGCATGCAGCATAACTTTTTGTACAATGATGTTTCAAATTTTGATACTTTTGCTCTTGAAGTAAAATTGGAGAACCATAATTACTCAACTGATATTCGTTCTAAAAATAATGTGTGTTCAAAATATCAAGTATTCTCAAATTATTATGCTTATGATGATGAAACTCCTGAAATGGGCTACGGAATAACAGCTGCCAATTATTCCAGAGTTGCTTATCGTTTTAAAATGGCTGATAATTATCCATCAACAGATTCACTGCGTGGAATGGCTATCTTTTTTAACCAATCAAATGAGGAAAGAAGTAACAGAGACTTCACTCTTATGGTGTGGAACGATTATACAAATGAACCAATTTATTTTAAAGATACAATTACACCACAGTTCAATAATAATAAAGATAACGGATATTATATTTATGAGTTTGATACTGTTTTATCGATGGATGGAGAATTTTATATCGGTTGGGAACAATATGAAGATTATTTTATGAATGTAGGATTGGATATGAATTATTATCAATTGAAAAGCGATTCAATACCAAGCCAAGCAAATTCAAATATTCATTATTATGTGCAAGGAAAATGGTTGAATTCAAGTGTTGCAGGTGCAATTATGATGCGACCCATATTTAGTGATAAATCAATTATTAATTCCATAAAACAAAAAAAACAAAAAACTTTTGAATTTACAGTTTATCCTAATCCTGCAAAAAATGAATTTTTTATAAAATCAAGAGATATAAAGGATAAGCAATTGTCATTGTTTGATATAAGTGGTAAATTGGTTTTGTCAAAAAAATTAGATGCAACAGGGAGAGTAAATGTAGAAAATTTGGATAAAGGATTTTATATTATCAGACTTATAGATGAAAAGAAAAATATTATTTCAAATTCAAAAATAATAATTCAATAAAAAAATATTTTTTAAAATGGAAGAACAAAAAGCATTAGTAGCAATAATTATGGGTTCCGATTCGGATCTTGCTGTAATGACAAAAGCAGTTAAGGTACTTGAAGATTTTGAAGTACCATATAAAATAGATATTATCTCTGCCCACCGAACACCTGAAATGGCAAAAGATTTCTCTGTAAATGCTCATAAAGAAGGAATAAAAGTAATAATTTGCGGTGCAGGATTAGCAGCTCACCTTGCAGGCTCTGTTTCTGCTCACACTCCACTTCCTGTAATTGGAGTTCCAATTGGTGGCGGAAAACTTCAGGGAGTTGACTCACTTTACTCGACAGTTCAAATGCCCCCGGGAGTACCTGTAGCTACTGTTGGAATTGACGGAGCAAAAAATGCAGCATTGCTTGCTATACAAATTCTTGGTGTATCCGATAAAAAATATATGGATGCTATTTTGGATTTTAAAAAGGCTCAGACAAAAACTATTGTTGAGAAATCTGAAAAATTAAAGAGACTTGGATATAAAAAATATCTTGAAGGGTAGAGGTGTTTTAGATTTTTGAATTAATAATGGATGTGAATGTAAAAGTCATTCAATTGTCATTAATAGTCATTTAGCCAAGCTGTCATTGGGTTTTGTAACTTAATGACATTAGATTCAAGCGACAGAATACACATAATATTCTAACAGTCAAAAGCATACGAGTTTTTTTATAGGCACTAAATACATTTCTTTTAAACAATGGCATTGAATATACATCCTTAACAAATTGCTTTGTAAAACCTTTTTTCATTGTTTTAGCCAGTTTTCGAAATCTTTCTGTTCTTCTTCTGCTATCAGGTTTTGATCGCCTTCTTGCATAGCAGTGTAAATTGCTTTGTTTTCATGTTCTTCTGTAAAGCCGGATTTAACAACATCCATTTTGATTTTCAATAAATTGGCTAATTCCCTAAATGCTTTTAACTGTTCTTTTTTTATATCTAATGTTATTAGCATAATATAATTTTTTTTAGATTTATTACTTTAAAACAAAGATAGTTAAAAAAGATTATCTAATTGTTAATCTGTATTTTTTTATTCATATTTTCTAAGAGGTACTATTTAGATGGGATGATTATCAAAAGGGAGGTTCTATAAATACATTTCTTTTAAGAAACAAAGATAATGAATAAGATGCAAGGCACAAATTTTTCTGAATAGCTGTAGCTATTGAGGAAAATTTTAACGCAGTCAGATTATTTATTATCTTTGTTCCCAAAGGGTTTTCAGAGTTTTTCATATATTTCTTCAAAACTTTTTACATTATCCCGATTTGTTTCAAAATTTTTCATTGTCTATAAAAAACTCTGGAAATCTTAATGCGAATGTATTTATAGAACCTCCCTAAAAACAAGATTTATAGAATCAATCAAATTTATCAACTCCTAAAGCCGTTAATAAAAGAAAATCATCAGGAACTTAGTCTTTTACTCTCAGCTAATCCATCGAATAACGATAACGCAACACATATCCATTCGTTGGAAAGCTTGCATGCACAAATAGAATTCCTCTACTGTTTCACTAATAAGTAGGTATAAGCTTTATCCTTGCTAATGGCTTTTAGAATATACATTCCACTCTTCAAATCCGAACAATCAATCTCTGTGAATAATTCCGGGTTTTCTGATTGAAAATATCTTTTCCCGTTAAGATCATAGAGTTCGATTTTTAAAATGTCATTAGCAATGGACAGATTGTTTACACTAAGCTTGTCTGTAAATGGATTTGGCGTAACAACAATAAAATCATCTTTAAGCTCTTCCTCTACTGAATTAGTTATTCCCTGAGTTAATGAGATATTAAAATTACTTACACCACTTCCCGATACTGTAATTTCGGCAGTTCTTTCACTTGTTTCTGTATTTTTATCAACATTAACCAATATCCTTCCACCATCAATATCTTCAATAACAGTTAACCAACTTTGATCAGCAGTTACTGACCATGTTTTTAGGTTAGTAAAGACAGTAAGATAAAATATCCTAGCATTTATATCAATGCTTACTGCTGAAGGTGAAATGATTAGGTAATCATTTGATGATTGGCTGTAATCTTTTAAATTGGATAGAGAATGAGAGAATGGGCCTGAAGTACCTTGTGCCCTAAATATACTTGGGTCGCAGATGTAAGGTAAATCTACCACAACTTGATAAAAAACAACTCCTGCAGGTGGATTAACATCGGTATAGCTTGTTAAATTACTTGGCACAGAATCTAAGAGGCTAATATTTGCAGGGTTTGTACCTCTGTATATTTTATAGGAGCTAAAAGTAAAACCTTCGTAATGACTCCATATCAGGTTGTTTTCTCCACTTGTTCCTGTGTTGGCTGTTAGATGAATGGTCTTGTGGTGCTTGCTTAGGTAAGACTCGTTGCCATCATTAAATATAGTGGATACTTTATAGCGATTAGCTCTGACTGCCGGTCTTGAAGATGTGTCAATAAATACACTTAATTTATTGTAAGGAACGTAACCTATAGAATCATATACATTTGCTTGGAAGGTTTCCTTATAGACTTTATAACCATCTATATCCGTACTTTGCTCCCTTTCCCATGCAATCAGATTTTTGCTGGTTGAACTATCAACTGTAACCATACAAATATCCTGATCTCCAACTTGTGATTTATGTTCTGAGTAATAATAATCTATTCCAT
>JAYEOP010000532.1 GCA_034723125.1 Bacteroidota bacterium
TTTTGCGATATTTTTATCTTTCTCAACTCACTGATGCTAAGGCATCGCCTCGTCTCAAAAAATAAAAATCTCATCAAAAATCTTAGAAATCATAAAATTTGATAGTTTTCTTAGAGGCACTAAATACATTCGCCTGCCTATGTCGGCAGACAGGCATTAAGAATTTCAGAGTTTTTTATAGACAATGAAAAAAATTGAAACAAATCGGGATAATGTAAAAAGTTTTGAAGAAGTATATGATTCCGAAATTTCGGAATGAAAACTTCAATTGAAAAACTCATTTGAAAGAAAAAAATATGTTACTTTTGTAGTTGATGGGATGCCATAAATTAAAATATTACGAGAGCGAAACCGCAATAGGCGAAAAATGGAAATTTTTTGTCGATGGGATAGAAAAAACTGTAAGTAGTCAGGATTTGAAATCCTACAATCATAAGAGTGCACTGATTGATGGTGGTCTGACTGCTTTAACATTTGGAATTGGTTCTGTCTGGACTGGGAAACCTTGACAACAAATTAATTTTAAAAGATGTATTTTAAAAATAGTGCTTTAATCTTGTTTTTATTACCCTTATTATTTGGTAATTGTAATAATGGAAAAAAATTATCCGATAAGGAATGTTTGTATAAGGATTCTATTAATGTAAAAGAGATTTATGATATAAGGGTTTTTTATGGAAATAATAATTTTTGTCTTTCAGGCAATAGGCTATTTCCCAATCCTTGTTTAAAAGACGAAAAAGCTTTTAAGATTGCAGAAAAAACAAATATTTTTTTGATTCTTGAGAAATCAGATACATTATATGTGCTATCAGGTGGGAATATATTCAGCGTGGATACAAATCAAAATTTGCCTGTTGTTAATGATTCTATAATTAATGTTTTTTATAGTAAAAAATACAATATTATTAAAGACCCTGATCCTCCTAAATGGACGGTTTTAGAAAGCAAAAAAGATACAATTATCATGGGATTAAAATCCCAAGGATATGATAATAATCATTGGTTGTTCGGTATTATAACAGACACTCTTTTTCAATTCAAAGATGGATTAAAGATAGGAATAGATAAGAGCAGATTTTTTCAGATACTTGGGATTGATTTTACGTATGATAAGAGCAATTTTACAGTTCTTTTAACAAGCATGTTTGAAAGTAATGT
Source organism: Bacteroidota bacterium (assembly GCA_034723125.1). NCBI lineage: Bacteria > Pseudomonadati > Bacteroidota > Bacteroidota bacterium. The sequence goes on from JAYEOP010000532.1 coordinate 1,162, forward strand.
ATCCTGGTATTATCGTTATTTTTGTTCAAATTATACTGATAAAATTTATTGTCATCCTGATGGCTTCCATGTAAGAACCTATCTTAAATATTTATTTACCTTTAAGAATAATAAACTTGTTGAAATAAAAATATACTCATAGTTTTCACATAGGTTTTCTAAGGAAAGTATTGTTATAATCGAGCTTCTAACCTAAAATGGTGGTCATGTAATCAATAAGCGGTTTTTCAATCCCCGTACTATCTGTAGTTTGTAACTACACCTACTATATTGAAATCTATAATTGAATTTTTATATAAAATCAATTTCAATTAATGATTCCAATTAAAAAGAAAAAAGATTAGTATTTTTGTTGTTTGATGGGATGCCATAAATTAAAATATTACGAGAGCGAAACCGCAATAGGCAAAAAATGGAAGTTTTTTGACGATGGGATAGAAAAAACTGTGAATAGTCAGAAAATTTGCAAAGACTATTATGCGTTTGGTATGCAGATGCCAGGAAGGACTTATAGTATTGCTAAAACAGTTGGAGCACCTATAATTGATC
>JAYEOP010000533.1 GCA_034723125.1 Bacteroidota bacterium
AATCACAAAGTATGAAACAATTCATTATGGAATTATTATACTATTGATTTTCTTTATGTTATCACAACTCGACATTTAATAAGTTTCCGAATATCAATTCTTTATATTCAAATGCGAAACTTGAGTTGTTAACAATTAAAAATAATTATTATGAAATTAAAATTATCACTGGTCATTTTTGTTTTTACATTTTTTTCTTTTCAAATACTTGCTCAGAATGAGGTTGGTAAAGACAAATTGACGCTTGTAGAAAAAACAACAGTAACCTATAGTTCAAGAGGAATTTCAACAAGTACTTCAACAAGAAGCGAGATGTATTACACAATTGGAGATAGTAAGAAGAAACGTGTGGGAAAAAATTATGAAAATATTAAAAGATACTTTCGTGAATGTGATCCTTGTTTAGAACATTATAATTTATGTGTGAACGAATGTTTGGAACAAACTAAGTATAATTGGTATAAGCTTGGAGCTACAGGTGTATTAATCGTAGGTGCTATTATAGCAGGAAAGTCTTATCTAAATTCCTCAAGTGATGGAGATGGATCCTTGCCAATTGCTACTTATGCAGGAATTGGTATTGGCGTTGCTGGTTTTGCTGGTTATGCTGTTTATAATTTTAAATCAGGCAAATGTTATAGTAGAGCTCAAAATCATGCTATTGATGCAGTGAGTTCATACAATGAATATTATTTTAAGGATGAGGATGAGGACGAGGACTAAGGCTAAGACTAAGGCTAAATTAAGACTAAGGCTAAGACATAAGGCTGAGGCGTAGATTAAGATTTGACTCAATAACTGATTATTTGTTAAGATTTATTAAATTTGTGTCAATTAAAAATCAGATTTTAAATTGATATGAAGAAACTAATTACATTGTTTTTATTTTGCTTTTTTATTTCTCAGGCATTTTCTCAATCACTAATAGTATTTAGCGATAAAACAACAGAAAGATACCTTATAAAATATGAGAATTCTTACGAAAGTTCACAACGAATTCTAAATGAACTTCTTCAAGTGATTGCTGATGAACGTTCTGAAAACATCTATTACACCCAATTAACATTTGAACATGAGCAACTTGTAAGAATTATTACAAACAATAAAAAAGTTATAATTGAAGTTGACTTTAATAATTTTCGAACAGGACAAATTATCTACAAGGGTTTTGATATTTCAGAGGTTTTTGTTCCTTCTAAAATTACATTTAAGGGGGAATTACTAACAACACAAAACAAACATATTGCTAATTATTCAAGAAATAGAGAATCATTAAACCCTTATAAAAATCATTTCGAATTTAAATATTTAGATAGTTTAAATTACAAAAAGTATAACTTTATTGTAAATTCTAAATCATTTATTTATACAAATGAGAATAAAGAACTATTAACAAGAAAGCAAGAAGATATTAATTATTATCACTCTGCTAACAACAGGATATTGCAGGCTTTATCCGACCTTAGCTATGTAAATCCCGATAATATCAACATGATATTTGAATATGAAAAGATGATTCAAGGAGTTGAACATCTTATTGCTGAGATAGAAAAGTCTGAAATTAAAAATCGATTGAATCTGAATGAAAATGATCCTTCACAATTTTTAAAAAAATATGATGACCTCAAATATATATCCGGGAATTTAGGGCAAAGTGTGAGGCATACAATTTCAATCCTTTATGAAATATATTACAACAAAGGACTTGAGTTTGTAGTAAATGAACAAATTCATGCTGCAAAAAAAATGTTTCATAAGTCATTGGAAATAAATCCTGTATTTGCTCCGTCATTGTTTCAGTTGGCAAAATTGGATTATAAAGATAATAAAATTGATGAAGCATCCTCAAAGATTCTGGATATTTTTTCAAGGATGAAGCCAGACCCCAATACTTATAATTTGATAATTGATTTTTCATCAAAGCTTGTGAATGACTATATGAACATGGCAGAAGATAACATAAAAGAAAGACTTTTTGAAAACTCACTTCGTGACATAAATAATGCTGAAGAATTATGTAACAAAGTTCAAGGACTTAATTGTAGTAAGGAAATTTTAGTTGTTAGAATAAAAGCAAAAAAAGGAATTTATAATAATTATCTTAATGTTGCGAAGAAGTATCTTGCAGAGGATAATTTAGATGAAGCAGAGAAACATATAAATAATGCTATTTCTTACCAAAGGTCAAATTCAACTGAAGTAAGAGATGCCGATGAAGCAAATAAATTATTATTAATAATAAAGGAAAAGGAATACTACAAAATTATTGAAAATGGTCGTAATTATTTAAAAATTCATAGCAATACACAAGCATTTGAAACATTTCAAAAAGCAGAGCAATTGCAGAAAAAATTTAATTTCGAACCGTCAAAAGAATTGCTTCCTTTGTTGCAAAAATCATTAAAACCAATTATTTTGCTTGATATTGAAGATGGATTTGATCTTGTTAAAAACAACAATATTAGAGAAACAAGAGCTGTTTTGAAAAAAACGGAAAGATTAATTGAAAAATATTCATTGACAAATGATAAAGAGATAGCAAATGAAATAATTGATCTAAAGAATAAAATATTTAAAAAAGAATGTCAGAATGTTAGAGAAAAATACTCTGAGTTTTTACTTGTATCTCAAATGAAAAAAAGTGAGAAAAAATATATTGAAGCAAACATTGAATTGAATAATGCTATTTCTGCAGTAAATAAAATGCCTGAGTGTAAAATTGATAAAAGCCGTGCTGAAAATGAGAAAAATGAAATTTTATCTGCGGTTACATATCAAAAAATGTTGAGGGAAACTGAGGAGCTAATTGACAATAATAAGTTTCAAAAAGCGGTTGAAAAGTACATGGAAGCTTCCACTTATTTTGAGCAATTAAAAGTTGAAGAATTCGGATTGAAACATCTGAATTTATTTGAGTTTTCAAAAAACAAAAAATCTTTACACCTTGCTTTTATGCTTAGATATTTTACCACAAAAAAGGAATTTGATAATTCACTGGAATTATTAAAAATATTAAAACAAAGAGAATATAATTCGAGGTACTTAAAGGAGGAACAGAAACAATTGGGGAATAATTTGGCAGTGAAGGATTACAATGTCAATGCTGACAATAATTTTAAGGAAGTACTTAATAACTATACAGGTGGAGATAAATGGTATAAATACTTAAAGAAAGAGTACACGAAAAAGTGGCGTAAGTTAAGTGGATTTTGGTTTTATAAAATATTTTAAGTATGCCTAAAAATTGGTCGAAAAAGGAAAGGAAAACTCTGCAAGAGGATGTGGGAAAGTTGCACGAGAAAGCGTTAAAGAAACCAAAACGAAAAATAGTACCAATAAAATCAATTTGGATAAGAACTAGCGATACTTTTCGATTTGTAGTAAGTGAGTATGATAGAAAAAAACTTTTTTTCCTTTATGCATTTGGGGGTATGGCAATTTTATTTAATCGTGCTATTGCTTTAAATTGGGGTGATGAACTAGGATTTTATAAAATATTAGTACTGGGTATTATTGCTTCACCTGTTTTAGGATTACTTTTATTTAATTTCATTTCGGGAGTATTGTATTTTATCGGTATGTGGTTAAAGGGTTCGGCTCATTTTTTTGAGATTAGAACAGTTGTTGGTTATTCATTAATCCCTGTAATATCTGTAATTTTTATTTATTTTATAAAAGTAGTAATTTTTGGTAAGGATATTTTTCTTTATGATTTTTATGCGTTAGAAACCACACATCTTTGGTCAAATGTATTTCTGATTTTTAGAGCTTTTGAAATAATGCTTGGAATAATTACCATAGAAATATTAGTAACAGGAATATCTGTAATTCAAAGATTCCCAAGTTGGAAAGCTTTTATAAATATTTTCCTATCAGTGATTCTGGTTATTGCAATTATTTTGGTTGGAACTCTTTTCTTATGGTTAATGCGATAAGGGAGGTTCTTTAAATACATTTCTTTTAAGAAACAAAGATAATGAATAAGATGCAAGGCACAAATTTTTCTGAATAGCCGTAGCTATTGAGAAAAATTTTAACGCAGTCAGATTGTTTATTATCTTTGTTCCCAAAGGGTTTTCAGAGTTTTTTATATACTTCTTCAAAACTTTTTACATTATCCCGATTTTTTTCAAATTTTTTCATTGTCTATAAAAAACTCTGGAAATCTTAATGCGAATGTATTTATAGAACCTCCCTAATATAATTCTCACTCAAAATCAGTTACATTTCTGAAAATAAGAAAGTTATACATATCTTTTATATATAAATAATATATTTGAAATTTTTTTGTAAAAATATGCTGATTGTCAGTATTGAAAATCTATATTTGAGAAAATTAAAATTATTTACTAATTTGATTTAAAAATAGATTTTATTTAGAAACGAAAAAAAGAAATATTATGTTTAATTGGTTTAATAAAATGATTTCATTAATACTTCCATATATGCCAAAATCTTTTGTATGGTTGTTTTCAAAAAGATATATTGCAGGAAAAACAATTGAAGATGCAATAAATGTTTCAAAAATACATAATGAAAAAGGAATGCTTGTTACCATTGATGTACTTGGTGAGTTTATTGAAAAACTTGAAGAAGCTGAAAAGAATACTGAGGAATATCTTGAAATAATTGATGTTGCTGAAAAAAATAAAATAAAAGGCAATTATTCTGTAAAGCCAACAATGTTCGGACTTTTGATTGATAAAGATATTTGTTATAATCATATCAGGACGATTGTAAAAAAAGCTGTTTCCTATAATAATTTTATCAGGGTCGACATGGAAGATTCCCAATGTGTAGATATGGAAATTGAATTGTTTAGAAAACTAAAAAAGGAATTTCCAAAAAATGTTGGATTAGTTTTTCAGTCATATATGAAAAGAACTATGCAAGATGTTAAAGATTTGCAGGACTTGAATTCAGAGAAGACACCTATAAGTTATCGATTATGTAAAGGAATTTATGTTGAGCCTGCTGAAATTGCATATAAAAAATATGAAAAGGTAAATGAAAATTATCTTGAGGTTCTTGAATATATGTTTGAAAATAAAATATATTCGGGAATTGCTACACATGATAAAAAGCTTGTGGAAGGAGCATATAAGTTGCTTGAAAAATATAAAGTGCCAAAGGAAATGTATGAATTTCAGATGCTTCATGGAGTTACACCTGAATTGAGGAATTCAATTGTTGAAAAGGGACACAAAATGAGAATTTATGTTCCTTATGGTGAAGATTGGTTTGGGTATTCAACAAGGCGGCTTAAAGAAAATCCAAGAATGGCATGGTTAATTATAAAATCGCTCTTTGTAAGAGGTTAAAAGTATTGTTGAAAAAAAATTTTAAATTAATTTGGATTTTCATATAAATATGTTTTATTTTGTATGAAATTTAAATCTGTATAAGATAAGAAATAAAAGTAATATGTTAAAAATTTACACGATTAAACAAAGTTTAATATTTTTCACACTCTTATTATTAACAACTTCTCTTAGTGCTCAACCATTGCCACCTAGCCCTACTTCTCCTATTTTAGGAGGTGTTGGAATTTTAGTACTTCTTGGAGTTCTTTTTGGAATTAGAAAATATAATCGTTCGAAAAAGAAATAATTGTGTTTTTATTAGTTGTCTATTACCTTTAGAATTAAAAAATCCTAAAGCCTTTTTTTAATTACTTACCAATTTTATCATGAATGAATTTATGTCGGTTGCCATTAATGAGGCACAAAATGGAATGTATAAAAATGAAGGTGGTCCTTTTGGAGCTGTTATCGTTAAAGATGGAAAAATTATTTCGGTTGCTCATAATGAAGTTTTAAGTTCAAATGACCCTACAGCACATGCTGAGATAATTGCAATTAGGAAAGCCTCAAAAAAACTAAATAATTTTGACCTTAGTGATTGTGAAATATATTCGACAGCAGAGCCTTGTCCTATGTGCTTAGCTGCAATTCACTGGGCAAGATTAAAAAAATTATACTTTGGTACTAATCAAAAAGATGCTACTCGTATTGGTTTCGATGATGAAAAGTTTTACGAAATAATTAAAGATAAGCAAAAATCTTCTCTGATAATTACTAAAGATGTAGAAAGAGATAAATGCCTGAGTTTGTTTGATTATTGGCAAAATAAAGAAGATAAAACGAATTATTAAATTTGATTTTAATGCTAAAAATAAATAAATCATTTCTTGAGAATATTTCAGCTAAAGCAAAAAAGTCTGAAAGGAAAAGAATGCATCATAATTTTCATAAGTCTTATGATGAAAAAGTACAAAGGCTTGTAAATGCTTGCGAACCTGACACATACATTCGACCTCATAAACATGATGATTCTGGAACAATTGAAATACTTCTTTTAATAAAAGGGAAAATATTAATAGTTATTTTTGATGATTCGGGGGGAATAATAGAGCATATCATCCTTGATAAAGAAAAAGAAAATTTTGCCGTTGAATTATATCCTGATGAATGGCATACAATAATTTCATTAGAAGAAAATAGTGCAATTTATGAAATAAAAGAAGGACCTTTTGATGAAAAAAAAGCAAAACATTTTGCCCCTTGGGCACCGGAAGAAAATGAAAAAGAGTTGGCTAAGGATTATTTGAATAAAATTTTGAAGAAATTAGGATTGGAGTGAGTTGGAGGAGAGTGGGCTCATATCTGTTATTTTTGTTTAACTTTGAAAATTAAATAATAGATTTATTTTCTAATCATTTTAAAACAATTGGCTTATGAAAAACATGAAATATATTTTAACTCTTTTTCTGTCTTTTAGTATTGTGCTTTTGCTTTCTGCACAAAATGAGTGCAAAGTACTCAAAAAGGGAATAGATGAAAGTTATGAAGGTGAATGTAAAAAAGGCTTGGCACACGGAGAAGGAATTGCAAAGGGAGAGGATTATTATAAAGGTGAATTTAAAAAAGGATTGCCTAACGGTAAAGGAATTTATAAATGGAAAGAAGGACAGATTTATGAAGGAAGCTGGAAAAATGGTGAACGACATGGCTCTGGGAAATATTATTTCCAAGCTGACGGTAAGGATAAAACTTTAGTAGGTATTTGGAAAAAAGATGAGTACAAAGGTCTGCCAACATCAATGAAATATAGTGTTATAAGAAAAGTAAGCATTGAAAGATATACAATAAGAAGGGTAGGAGATGGAAATCAAGTTGAAATAAAATTTGTTCAAATGGGAACAACAAACTCAACTATTACTGATTTTTTTATGACAGGAAGTTCCGGTTATCAGGTTGAGAAATATAATTCTCATGGATATGAAGGTATTAGCTTCCCATTTAAGGGACGTATTAAATATTCAACAATGAATCAGACAAAAACACAGCAATTGAAATGTGTTTTTGAATACGAAATAAAACAACCCGGTAAATGGGTGATTACTTTGCATAATTGAGTTTAGGAGGTTTTTGAAAAATATTTTTACTCATAAATAAAAAATTCCGCTTTTATACGGGATTTTTATTGTGGGCGATACAGGACTTGAACCTGTGATCCTCCCTGTTGTAAGGCATAGACATAAAAACGATATAATGCTTACGTGCAAAGGAATAAATGGAAGTTAAAAAAAGCTTACCGAAAACATACCGAAAACAAATAGCACTACAAAGCGAACAAAAGCAAATCAAACAAGAAATAAAATAAAACAAAAGCAAAAAAAAACAGCCACACACCCCGTATTAAAAGGAAATGTTGCTGTTTTGCGTTGTGGGCGATACAGGACTTGAACCTGTGACCC
>JAYEOP010000534.1:0-5836 GCA_034723125.1 Bacteroidota bacterium
CCGGTACTGCTCTTACTGTTAAAACCGCTCCTTCGATTACTACTCAACCTACTAATTCAACAATTTGTAGTGGTAGTACTGCGAACTTTAGCTTAACTGCAACTGGTTCTGCTACTCTTACTTATCAGTGGTATGATGATGATGGTTCTATAACAGGAGCTACTAATAATTCATATTCTATTTCTTCTGCCGATACTTCGGATGAAGGTTCGTTTTATTGTGTAGTTTCTAATAGTTGTAGCAATGTTCAATCTAATTCTGCTTTGCTAACGGTAAATGAAGCTCCTTCTATTTCTTATCAAACTTCAAGCGACACTTTATGTGAGAATCAAAGTATGACTTTTACTGTTACTACAACAGGAACAACTCCAATAAATTATCAGTGGTTCAAAAATAATGACACTATTTCAAATGCGACAGGTAATTCCTACACTATCAATTCAGTTTCCACCTCTGATGCAGCTACTTATAAATGCAAAATAAGTAATACATGTGGTAATGCAAGCAGTTCAGATATTAGCCTTAGCGTTAATACTGCCCCTGTAATTACTTCACAACCTACTAATTCTACTGTATGTAATGGTAATTCAACAAGTTTTAATATTTCAGTTTCAGGTTCAAATTATACATATCAATGGTATAATGATGATGGTTCAATCTCAGGAGCTAACTCCAATTCAATATCACTTTTCAATGTTGATACTTCTGATGCAGGAAATTATTATTGTGTTGTTTCCAATAATTGTGCTAACACTCAATCCAACTCAGCAAGCCTCACTATCAATGAATCTCCTAGCATTACCTATCAAACTCCAAATACAATAAAATGTGAAAATACAACAATGGCATTTAATGTAAGTGCAACAGGTACAACACCTTTTAATTATCAATGGTATTTTAATAATGATACAATTAATGGAGCCACAAGTTATTCTTATACTATTAGTAATTTAGATACATCTAATACTGGTCAATATTATTGTAAAGTAAGCAATAGCTGTGGAAATATTTCAAGCACCAATATCGCTCTTACTGTAAATCAAGCACCAAGTATTACTACTCAACCTTCAAATGCAATAATTTGTAGCGGTAGTACTGCTAACTTTAGTTTAACAGCATCAGGAACATCACCTATCACTTACCAATGGTATGGTAATAATGGCTTAATAAATGGAGCAACTAATAATTCTTATTCAATAAATAATGCAGATACCTCTAATACTGGTAGCTATTATTGTATTGTTACCAACTCATGTGGTGTTGATCAAAGTTTAACTAAAACCCTAACAGTTCAAACTGCACCGGACATTAGTTCTCAAACATCAAATACAACAAAATGTGAGAATGCAAGTGTAGCATTTAATGTAAATGCAAACGGAAGTTCACCAATTTCATATCAGTGGTATTTTGATAATTCACAAATCTCAGGTGCAACTAATAATTTTTATTCCATAGGTTTATTGTCAACAAGTGATGCAGGTCAGTATTATTGTAAAGTATCAAACACATGCGGTATTAATCAAAGTAACAATATTTCTTTAACTGTTAAAACATATCCTGATATAACAACAAATACATCAAGCACCTCAAGGTGTGAAGGACAAAGTATGACTTTCAGTGTATCTGCTACTGGTTCTTCTCCAATTTCTTATCAGTGGTATAACAATTCAGGTTCAATAAGCAGTGCTACTAATAATTTATACGATATTAATGTTGTTGACACAAATGATGAACAAAGCTACTATTGTATAGCAACTAATATTTGTGGAAATGACCAAAGTAAAAATATCGCATTGTCTGTTAATACAAAACCTGATGTAAATACTTACACAGATACAACTACAATTTGTGTAAATGACAACCTGATTTTAAATATTACAGCAAATTCTTCAGTAAATGTTTCTTACGAATGGTATCACAATAGTACAAAAATACCAAATGCAATAAACAGTTTCTATTTAATTAATTATGCACAAGAATCTGATTCAGGGGAATATATATGCGAAGCATCAAATATTTGCGGAACAACAGCAAGTAGTAAAATGACTGTTTTAACAAACAATCCAATTACTATAATTTCAGAATCAGGAGATTCTTCAAAATGTGTTGATGAACAAATGTCATTTGAAGTAACTGTAAGTGGAACAGCTCCAATTTCATATCAATGGTTCTATAATAGTGATACTATTACAGGTGCAACAGCAGCATCTTACTTAATAAATGAAATAGTACTAAATGATGCAGGAAATTATTATTGTAAAATATCAAATCCTTGTGGTACTGTAACGAGTACAACAAAGCATTTAAGTGTTTATTCCAATCCTGTTGTAAACTTAGGTAACGATACTACATTCTGCTATGGAGGAAGTATTACTTTATCACCTGGCAGTGGTTATTTCTGCAAATGGAACACAGGTTCACAAAACCCTGACTTGACAGTAACTGACTCAGGAAATTATTATGTTAAAGTAAGAAACATTCACGGATGTTCTGCGTATTCCGATACTATTAATGTTGAAGTACTTTATCCTTTTGCCAGTGAAAATATTTGTGTTGTAACCATTGACGAAAATACGAGTAAAAACCTTATTGCATGGGAAAGAACAGGTGGAGAAAGAATCGCATACTACAATGTTTATAAAGAATCTACATTTGCAGGAAATTATGTAAAGATAGGTTCAGTTCTATTTGATAGTACAAGTGTGTTTGTTGATGTAAATTCTAATCCTAAGAAGAAAGCAGACAGATACAAAATATCAGCAGTTGATTCATGTAACAACGAGTCAGATCTTAGTCCGCATCATAAAACTATGCATTTATCAGTAAATAAAGGTGCAGGTGGAGTAATGAACCTTATCTGGGATCATTATGAAGGATTCTCTTTTGGCACATATAAAATTTACCGTGGAACACATCCCGATTCTATGAATTTACTTGATGACATTCAAAGTAATTTGACAAGTTATACCGATTTAACACCTCCTGCAGGTTTAGTTTTATATCAAGTAGCAGTTGACAAAGGTGATACCTGCTATCCTAAAGTTATTCGTGGGACTACAAATTCAGGACCTTTTAGTCAATCTTTGTCAAATCTAAAAGATTACAATACCGTTTCTCCTAATTATCTTTCTGTTAGTGAATTTGAATTTGATATTGACTCACTTTATGGTAGTTACGCAAACTTTGATGTTTTTACAAATCTAAGTTCATGGAATGTCAGCTCAAGTCAAAATTGGTTAAATGTTACAACTGATTTCGCAATGAGAAGCGTTAAAGTAACTGCCTTATCGACTAATTCTTACAAATTTTCACGTACTGCTTTTATTACTCTTTCAGGAGAGAATGTTAGTGATATAATAATATCTGTAAACCAATATGGCACTGAACATTCAACAGATATTGAAGAAAATAATCTTGAAGCTACAATGTTTATTTATCCTAATCCTTTCAAACATTTAACAAACATTGTCCTTCCTTCTTTTGAGAAGAATATCAAGCAAATGCAACTGATTGACATAAACGGAAGAGTTGTAAGACAACAGAATGATATTGAAGGAAATAAAATTACAATTTACAAAAACGACCTCAGCAAAGGATTGTATTTTGTAAGAGTTATTACAGATAGAATTTATCAAGCAAAGGTTATTGTGAGGTAAAGGGTTTTATGAGACTTCTAATAAAAAGGATTTGCTATTTCAACTTTGAAATAGCAAATCCTTTTCTGTTTCGTAATAATACCAAATAAACATCAAACTTACCGATATAAATCGTTTCTATTTCACTTCTTCTACGTTAAAAATTATTTCCGTAGCTTTTGCTATGCAAAGAATTTTTGCCTTGAATAAGTAAAATATAATTCAATTTATTTATCGGCATATTTGAAATTTAATTGGTATAATTTATTTTTTTTCTAATGTGTATAAATATTCTCTGCATTTCTATTTCCTGATAAGTTTTTATACCAATCACTATGATTAGTACCATTGCTTATTGCCCAAGAATCAAAGTAATTGAAAGCATCAGAAATTGAAGATTTTTCTTTTGAGTAATAAAAATTTGTTGGAATATTTAAAGCCCAAGGCATGTTGTCATCATTTATATAGTAAATATTATTGTTAGGATTACTATTATCGTTTCCACTTCCAAGTAGTTTACCACAGGCAAGGTCAGTAGGTTGCATTTGAGGTAAATGAATTTCTTTATCTCTGTTTCCATCCACAATAACAAAAGGATTATAAGGAGGTATATCTAAATTTTCTATCGTTTGTGAACTATTAAATTTAATTACAACTTCAACTAAAGTAGGACTTACATATTGAGTTCCAATAGTTGTATTTATAAAATCACCTCCTCCCGGATGTGGCAAAAGATCAAATGCATCATCAAACATTATAATTACTGCTTTACTTTGATTAGCTTCAGTCCCATTTGAATTCAAAGAAATATAAGAATTATTTATTTGCTGACCGCTAACTGATTTTATTGCAGATGGAGAAACAGGCAATTGAATGCCAAATCCATTATGAAAACTTGCTCCTATTGCTACTACTTTATAATTTATTCTAAGTTCAACAATTTTATTATTTGCATTTGCAATATAATTCATTTTGTAATTTATAATAAGATCGTTAAAATCATAATCACCTTTATAAGGCCAAAGGTCTTCAAATGCAAGAGTTGCAGGGCTACAATCATTTGGATAATAATTATTAAATGCTTTTTTTTCATCATTAGGATACTGGTCGTTTACATCGGGAATTCCATCTCCATCAGTATCAGGATTTTCTTGAAGTGAAATATTATCAAAAAGAATTTTTGCATTTGATTCATTAGCAGATATTCTTAAGGTTACAATTGCTTTTGTTGAATTTGAAGGAGCAATTGCTACAATTCCTTTTCTTTTCCATTCGGAAGAAAAATAATTCATACTGTAAGTTGATAAAGCCGTAGCTGAAACATTATTATTAAAAAACTGAATCTGTACATAAAAATTTGAAGGATTTGTGCCATTAAGTATTTTAGCATCTGCCTCTAATTGATAAATTTCTCCTGCTGTAATATTATCTACAAGTTGAAAACACCACATATCATTATTCGAATTTTTCATTTTCAAAACATAGTCATTGCTTATGTTTTTTCTAAAAACAAATACTTTATTGCTTCCATTTCCAGCCTTAAAATACCATTTTCCTGTAGTAATTTGAGAATAATTTTTTGAAGTTAAGGAATCACTAATATTATTATCAAATTCATAATTTGAAAGCAAATTTGAAAAAGAGCTATTAGATCTTGACCTGCTTATAACTGATCCTTTAAGTTGTACATTTTCGGTACTGAAAACACAATTTAAAAATCCATTGCTAATATTTACAACTGTATCTTTAAATGAAGTTCTTACAATAACATTTTTTGTAGTTGTAGAAATTTGAAACAAACCATCAAAAACACCATTTTTATTTGTTGTACCTGAAATAATTTTAGCTTCATTTTCTACATTTAATATTTCTATAGCTACAAGAGGTAAAGCTTTCATTGATTTTTTATTCTCAACAGTTTTTACTTGAAATGAAATCTGTCTTGACATATCCCAATCAAAAGCCTTGTTAATTTGTTCTTTAGATAAGTTAGTAGAATTTTTATCATTTGCTTTATTTTCTTCAAAATCAAAACTATGAATGCAAGATTGAGTAAAAGACCCAATAATAATTAATAGCAAGTATAAATATGTGTTTAACTGTTTATTCATTGGTTAAGTAAGAATCAAGTTAAGTACAATTCAAATGTACGAAACCCAAATAGGCAAATGCAAATATATTTTAAAAAAAGTTTTCAAGAT
>JAYEOP010000534.1:5936-7730 GCA_034723125.1 Bacteroidota bacterium
CAAGATGCAAGATGTGAAAAATAAATTATTGATTACAAATTATTACCAATCAATGCGAATAAATATTTGAATCACTCCTGTATCCATTCTTATCTTTATACCATTCTGTATAATTAACACCAATGCTTACTGCCCAAGGGGCAAATTTTAAATGAGCTGAGGTGATTTCAACTTTTTCCTTTGGATACTTAAATTGATAAGGTGTATTTATTACCCAAGGTAAATTATTTTTAGTAACATAATATCTGTTTTGACTTGGTTTACTATCATCATGCCCACTGCCAAGTAAGGATGTACTAGCAAGGTCAGTAGGTGGATAATTGGCAAGGTGTATTTCTTTATTTCTTGTTTGATCAATAATCATAAATGGATTATAAGGAGGTGTTCCCAGAGATGAAATTGTTTGTGGTGTAGAAAATTTTACATCAATTTGAATAGTTTGAGGTGTAACATAAGTTTCTCCTATTGTTGTATTTACAAATTCACAGCCATTACCGGGATGAGGTAAAAGGTCAAATGCATCATCAAATAAAATTATTACGGCATTTGTTTGATTTGCTTCTGTATTATTAGATGATAATGAAATATAATTTCCATTAATTTCCTGCCCTGTAACTGTATTTACTACAGATGGTAGAACAGGTAATTCAATACCCAAACCACTATGAAAGCTTGCTCCTATTGCTTTTACAGTTATATAATTTTCTATTACTACAACTTTGTTATCTGCATTTGTTATTGGATTCATCTGATAATCAACAACAAGATCGTTAAATTCATAATCACCTTTGTATGGCCAAAGGTCTTCAAAGGCTAAAGATGCTTTTGTGTTATCTGATGGGTAAAAATTATCAAATGCCTTTGTATCATCGTTAGGATAATCATCATTTGAATCACAAATGCCATCATCATCGGTATCAATCCATTCTGCTAGAGTAATATTATCAAAAAGGATTGATCCATTAGAAGAATGCTTATCAATATAAAGAACTACTCGAATATATTCGGTTTTTGAAGGTGCTGTTGCAGTTACTCCTTGTCTTTTCCAGCTTGATGTCCAATCTTTTACTTCATAAGTAGATTTTGGTTTTTTATCTAATTTATTTTCACAAAATTGCAATTGAAGAGATACTTTATTATTTGTTAATCCACTTAATATTTTTCCATCTACTTCGAGACGATATGTCTTCCCAACTGTTACATCATCAATAACCTGAGCACAAAATGATTCACGAGATGTAGTAGCTTTTATAACTTTCATTACCCAATCACTATTTTTGTAAACAGGGAAAGCATAAACAGAACTAGATTTTTTTTCTTTGTAATACCATTTATCAAGATCAACATTCTTATCTTTAACTTTAGTAGAAGAATCATAACTATTAGTACTAAAACCCGGATTTGTAATAAGATTTGTGGCAGATGCTCTGGAAGAACTTCTTGTTATATCAAGATTATTATCTACAATAATATGGTCTGTATTTAAAGTACATTCCAAAACCTTAGCATCAATTGCAACTAAGGTATCTTTAAAATTTGTTCTTACTGACAATTCACTTAGTGATGAAGGTACAGTAACTTCCACATTTATATTCCCTTCCGAATTAGTTAATCCTTTAAAAATAATACCATTATTTATATTATCAAAAATTTCAACATAAATAGATGGAATTCCTAATTTTGATGAATCATTTTCAATAACATTAATATCTATTGTAATATTCTTTTCCATTTTCCAATCAAATGATTGATCAATTACTAAATCACTAATTAATACATTTTCGTCCGGCAAAT
>JAYEOP010000535.1 GCA_034723125.1 Bacteroidota bacterium
TTTATTTTTACCATAATATCGTACCTACGGTACTGAAAAAAGCTCCAGAGGAGCGATATTATGGTAACTTCTGTGATAAAATAAACAAAAGTGCCATCGGCACGACATTATTTGCTGAGATAAATAGTGCCTCTAAGAAAACTATCAAATTTTGCAGAGTTTTCTTAGAGACACTAAATAGAAGCCCCCTTAATTGTAATAAGTATTAAATAATAATATCAAGTTAATAAATATAACTCTTGCGAATTGAAAAAATGCAAAAAAAAACCCCGCAGGTTAATGCAGGGTTGTGTATTGTTAAGTAAAGATTTTTGAAAATTATTTATCTTCTTTCTTTTTTGTAGTTTTTTTCGCTGTTGCTTTCTTGGTTGTTGTTTTTTTAGCAGGAGCTTTTTTAGCCTTTGTTTCCTTTTTAGCAGGAGCTTTTTTTGTTTCTTTTTTAGCAGGAACTTTTTTTGTTTCTTTTTTAGCTTCAGTTTTTTCCTCTTTTTTAGGAGCTTTTTTTGTTGTGGCTTTCTTTTTAGTTGAAGATTTTTTGATTTCTTTTTTAACCTCTTTTTTATCTTCCGTTTTATCTTTTTTTGCTGTATCTTTTGCTTTGGTTGTTTTTTTTGTTTTGCTTTCTTCTTTTTTAGCTTTAGCTTCTTTTTTTACTTCTGTTTTTTCAACCTTTTTACTTTCTTTCTTTTTTACTTTTACTTCCTCTTTGGTTTCAATAACTTTAGTTTCTTCTTCTGCTATTTTTGCTTTTTCCTCAACTTTTGGAATATAAACATCGTTCTTTTTTTTCTTTCTGTATTTTCCGAAAGAACCTCTAAAAATTTTTCCTCTTTTTGTTTTTGGATCACCTTTGCCCATAATTGATTATTTTTATCTTTTAAAATGAAGTGCAAAAGTAGGAATATCTTTTTAATTTGAACTTTGATTTGCAACAAAAATTTAAATATTTATAAAACAACAGAAAAGACTGAAATTCAACAGTTTTGTACTTTATTGGTTGAGTGATTACAAATTTCCACCATTTTGATTACTTCCTAAATGCCCTTTTACCTCCTCTTTTTCACCCTTCATTTTTTTTATCGCCACGAATACACTAATGAAAATATAAATTGAAGAATAAAAAAAAACAATCCTATTAAGGAATGGTCAATGCTTAACTTTTCACGTCTCACGTCTCACCTCTCACCTCTCATTTCTCACCCCTCACTTCTCACCCCTCACCTCTCACTTCTCACCTCTCACCTCTCACGTCTCACTTCTCTCCCTAATACGGGTCAACATCAATTACCACTCTAATGCTTTTATAACGTGTATCAAAATTAAATTTAGAAATTTCATCAATTAGTGTTTCTTTTGCGTTTTTAATTAAGGCATTATCTCTTTCAAATTTTAACATTATTTGGTTGATGTACAAATTTCTAAGTTTTGAAATTGGTGGAGCTTCAGGACCAAGTACTCTTTTTCCCAATTTGAGTTTTAGCCTTTTTGCCAAAAATTCACCACCTTCTGATACTTTTGTTTGCGATTTGTCTTTAAGGCTTATTAAAATTAATTTAGTTAGTGGAGGATATTTAAATCCCCTTCTTTCTTTCATGTAAAGATTGTAAAAACCTTCAAAATCGTTTGCTTGAATAAAGATGAATGCAGGATGCTCAGGAGTGAATGTTTGAACAATAACTTTACCCCTTTCTTTTCGTCTTCCTGCTCTACCACTTACTTGTGAAATTAGCTGATAGCTTCTCTCAACTGCTCTGAAATCAGGATAATTAAGCATTTGATCTGCATTTAGTATTCCTACTAATTTAACTTTTTCAAAATCAAATCCTTTAGTAACCATTTGTGTTCCAACAAGAATTTGTGCTTCTCCTTTTTCGAATTTACTTATCAGTTTATGATATGCTTTTTTCTTTCTTGTTGTATCATAATCCATGCGAATACCTTCAATTCCCGGAAATAAAACTTCAAGGTCGTCCTCAATTTTTTCAGTTCCAAAACCTTTCATTTTCATTTGAGTATTTCCGCAATTATCACATTTTGTAGGAATTGCCGTTTTGTACCCGCAGTAATGGCAACTTAAAGTTCGGGATATCATGTGATAGGTAAGGCTGATGTCACAGTTTTTACATTTTGGCACCCATCCACAAGTCTGACATTCAATGTAGGGAGCATATCCTCTACGATTTTGAAAAAATATTACTTGGTCATTTTTTTTAATTATTTTGTTTGCTTCTTCATACAATTTTGAACCGAAATGTCCTTTCATCTTTTTCCTTTTGTATTCGTCTTTAAGGTCGGAAAGGATAATCTCCGGTGGTTGAACATCGGTAAATCTTCTGTCTATTTTTACATATCCGTACTTTTTTGTTTTTGTATTAAAATATGTTTCAAATGAAGGAGTGGCTGTTCCAAGCAAACATTTGCAATCAAAAATAGAAGTCATGACAACGGCTGTATCTCTTGCTTGATAACGTGGTGCAGGGTTTTGTTGTTTGAAAGTTGATTCGTGTTCTTCATCAATAATTATAAGTCCGAGTTTTTTAAATGGTAAAAACATTGCTGAGCGTACTCCAAGTACTATTGAATATTCTTGATTAAGGGTTTTATGCCAAATTTCATATCTCTCATTAGGATTGAATTTTGAATGATAAATACCGATTTTGTTACCAAAATAATTTCTTAATCGTCTTATCAATTGTGCTGTTAAAGAAATTTCAGGTACGAGATATAAAACTTGTTGCCCTTTGCTGATAAGGTCTTCAATAAGATTTATGTACAAATGAGTTTTCCCACTACTTGTAATTCCGTGTAATAAAACTACATTCTTTTTCTCAAATTGAATTTTTATTTCTTCAAGTGCTTTTTGCTGAAAATCTTTTAGTTCAAAACTTTCTTTTTTGTATTTTTCTTTTTCAATCCTGTCAACTTTTACACTTTTAATTATTAATATTTTCTTTTTTTCAAGTGATTTAATTATTTGTGATGAAGCTCCAGATATTTTGATTAGTTCTTTTTGTGAAATCTTCTTTGCTTTTTTAAACATTGATTGATAGCTTAAAATAACATCAAGTTGTTTTGGTGCTTTTTCAAGTTCAGTAAAAAGATTTTTTAGTTTATTTTCATCTTTATATTCAGGATTCAGTTCAACGAATTTTTCCTTTTTTACTTTGTAGGTGTCCTTTAATTCTTCTTTTGGTAAAATAATTCCGTGTTGGTAAAGTGATTTAATTATGTGAAAAATATTTTTAATTTTTAAAATATCCTGAATTTGCGAAAGCGACAATTCATTCTGATTTACAATCGATTCAGTGATAATAATCTCATTTTGAGTTAAATTTGTAATATCTCCGTCATATTCAGGATTAATAATAACCTTGCTTTCACTTTCAAGTTTTAAGCTTGGAGGTAGTGCTACCGCCATTACTTCCCCCACCGAAGAGCAATAATAATCGGCTATCCATTGCCAAAGTTTTAGTTGTTTTGAATAAATAATCGGTTGTTCATCAAGTATATCAAGTACTTCTTTTGCTTTGTATTTCTCGGGTTTTTGTTTGTGAATTTTAACAATTAAAGCAGTATAAATTTTTCGCTTACCAAATTGAACAATAGCTCGTTTACCAATTTCAATTTTATCTGTAAATTCATGAGGAACCTTGTAAGTAAATGCTTTACGCAAAGGAAATGGAAGTACAACATCCGTATAAAAAAAATCTTTATTGTTATCTTCAAAAAGTCCCATTTCTATTTTCCAATTATTACAAAAGTGAAATTATAATTTTGGTAAATTAATAAACAACTTTGTATAAAACAGCTGGATAATTTCCATCCATATTTATTTTAGCTACAACTTCGAGCCATTGCGGTGCATTGTCAGGATTTAATAAAGCTCCTAATTGCATTCGAGCTGATGCCTCAATAAGTCCAAAATATAAGTAATCAACTTTTTCTTTTTTTAACTGATTTAAAAGTTCATCAGCTCCTCCTTTAGGAATTTCAACAGCAGTGCGACCGAGATAATATGCAAGATATGGTGCTACTGCCATAATTTTTTCCTGTTTTGATTCTTTTTTATTTTTAATTGGAATATTCTTTTCAAACCATTTTGCACAGTCAATAATTGTATATCTTACAGAATCAATTTTTACTTTATAAAGCAATGCCGGTTGTGTTTGCTCTTGAACTTTAATGTCATAAGGGCTTTTACTTCCTTCTTTTTTTCTTATTAGTTTGTTGCTGGCTGTTGTGTAGGTAAGTAGTTTAAAATCAGGTGGTACTTTGCTTGGGTCTTGCAAAAAGTTAAATCCTCTGCCTGCTTCCCAAATACTGTAGTAAACATAGTCAACTTCTTTCTTCCAAAGTAGTGCTACTTGTTCATAATAATTTTTAGCTGTAGGAACATATTTTTTTTCAAGATTAAGGTAATAAGCTATATGTGCTTTTCGTGCCATAATTTTATCGCCATCCTTATCTTTGGGTTTTAGTCCTTGAAATTGTTTTGCCATTTTAGGCAAATTTTTATCTCCGCAACTTATGTTCTCACTGTTGTAGCTATACGATTTACTGAAATTCCAAATAATTAATATTGTTGCAAGAACTATTACTGTTGATTGGGATTTTATCACTGATTTTTTTAAATATTTATTTTCAGAGAAAAGTGCATTAACTCCGAAAACAAGATAAAATGGTATCAAAAACATTGAAAATCTTTCGTTGTAAAAAACCAATAGCAGAACTCCAAAGAATAGAAAGTTAGCAAGGTAGAAGGTCCAACGAGATTTGTCGGGCGGATGTATAAACAAAAGTAACAATCCAAAAATTGAAAATATAGCGATATGCCAGCCAATCAAGCTACCAAGGTCTTTGCCTAAATGGCTAAAACTGTTAGTAATTAATTGTTTGAAAAATGTTCCCGGTTCTTGAAAAACAACCTGTGTAAGTGAGGAGTATTTGTCTCTATTTCCTTGATACCAAAATTCATCCCAACTCATTTTATCCTTTGCAAGATATTCATAAGCAATGTTTTGATAATTTTGATTAAAAAATGCTTTGCCTTTTTTCTGCTGTGTATAAATACCCCAAGGTGAAATTATTGCAGCAAAAACAACAATAAATATCAATGCAGTAATGGAACGTTTTTTCCAATCAAGTTTATAAATATTTATAAAAAGTATAGAAGCAATAACTGTTATAAAAATAAAAATACCATTGTAACGTGTTATGTAAGCAAGTCCGCCAAATACCGCAGCAATAATAATATTTTTTAATTCATATTTTCTTGATTTTAAAATAAAAAATAGTGATGCTGTTATTAAAAAGTTAAAGAACATATCCGTTCCTGCACTGTAAGTGTAAAGATTAAAAGTGGTGTTAACGGCTAAAAGAAGAACTGTAATGAGTGCTACAAGCGGATTGAACAAGGATTTTAATAATTCATAAGTTAGATAAATTATTAAACTTGCTGATAAAATTGCTAAGAAAATACCTGTTTTGAAAAAGTCTCCCAATATTATTGAAAACAAACCTAAAGTAATAGGGTAGAGTGGACCACGATATTTGTCAATAATAATATTTCCATCAAGAAAATTTTGTGCTTGGGGAACATAAGACCAAAAAAAGTCGGTTTCTACACCATAATCGCCAATTTTGTGAAACGAAAAACTAATAATTGCCATTATCAAAAAATAAGAACCGCCAAGTATCAACCCAAGCCATTTATTTTGAAATATCTTTGAATCATTTAAGTTTGCAATCTTTTTTGTTGAAGTATCCTTTTGTTTCTTTTTAGCTGTTTGTTTCTTTGTCATGTTATTTAATTTTTTTTCAAAAATAAGAGTAAATTATTAAATGATGGAATGCTTTTTATGTAAAATTGATAAATGTTGATTTATAGGAATTTGTGATATGTATGTAATATCTGGAATTAATAAAAGCTCCCTTATAAGTTTCCAATTTAAATATTATCCGTAATTACAATTTAATTTAACTTTGCTGTGAAAATGAAAACTTAAATTATGAACAAAAAAACAGCAATAATTATAACTTCAATATCTGCTCCTAATGATGTTTTAAAAAGTATAGCCAAAGGTGCTAAAGAAAATAATATAGAATTTATCCTTATTGGTGATGTCCCATCTCCAAAAGATTTTTTTATTGACGGATGTGATTTCTATGGAATGGATAGGCAAAAAGAACTGGACTTTAAGTTAGCAAAGATTTTACCTGAAAGGCACTACGGAAGAAAAAACCTAGGTTATTTAATTGCTCAAAAGAATGGTGCAACTTTAATAACTGAAACAGATGATGATAATTTTCCTCGTAAGGAATTTTGGAATGATAAACGAAGAAAACAGACTGTTGCCACATCTGAAAATGATGGATGGTTAAATGTGTTTGGTTATTTTTCTGACAAAGTAATTTGGCCAAGAGGATTTCCGCTTGAAAAAATTCAAGATGAACAAAAGCAGAAAAAACTTTTTAAAACGCAGGATGTTATATGCCCTGTACAGCAAGGACTTGCTGATGAAAATCCTGATGTTGATGCTGTTTATAGACTTACTTACCCACTTCCTTTAAAGTTTGATGATGATTTTTCAATAGCAGTTGGAAAAAATACTTGGTGCCCTTTTAATAGTCAAAATACTGCTTGGTTTGAAGAGGCGTTTCCTCTTATGTATTTACCTTCATATTGTAGTTTCCGCATGACAGATATTTGGAGGAGTTTTGTTGCTCAAAGAATTTTGTGGGAAAATGATTGGCATCTTCTTTTCCATAAAGCAACTGTTTGGCAGGAAAGAAATGAACATGATTTGATGAAGGATTTTAAAGATGAAATACCGGGCTATTTAAATAATGATAGAATTGTTAAAACGTTAGAAGCTCTGGATTTAAAAAGCGGAAAGGAATTCCTTGGTGAAAATCTTAAAAAATGTTACCAAAAGCTTGTGGATATGGAGTTAGTAGGTAAGGAAGAATTGAATTTGATTGATGCTTGGTTGGAAGATATTTCAAAAATTGCATAAGAAGTAATACTATAAAATTTGGGGGAATTGTTTATATTTTCTCGCAAAGACGCAAAGAAGAATTGTTTAGATTCTCCTCCATAGCTTTAGCGAAGGAGGATTTAGTTATCTGTTTATTTGTTTCAATAGTCATTTAGTGGTCATTTGCTTCGCTGTCATTTAATTGTCATTAAGTTGTTTATTTGTTTATCCATACGGACTCATACGAGCTAACTTCGTGTCGCAAGTCTTGGTGATTTGTTTCTATTTTCACGCAAAGACGCCCCGATACAGTCATACTTCCTTATGGGGCAAGCAAAGAACTCAAAGGAATAATTGTTTATTTGTTTATCTGTTGATTTGTTTATTTGAAAGCTCCAACATACCGTCATTGCGAAGGAAGAATGACTGTGGCAATCTGATGAGTCGGAGTAATTTCACGCAAAGACGCAAAGAACGCAAAGGAATAATTGTTTATTTGTTTATTTGGTTATCTGTTTATTAAAAAGCTCCAAGATACCGTCATTGCGAAGGAAGTATGACTGAAGCAATCGGATGAAAGAATTGTTTATTTGTTTATCTGTTGATTTGTTTATTTGATGATTTGTTTATTTGGAATTTGACTGCTGGCTGGAGACTGCCTACTGCTGACTGAGGACTGTTTTTGACTACCTCTGCTAAAAAGCCCGAGATTGTCGCGGTCGTACCTCCCTCACAAT
>JAYEOP010000536.1 GCA_034723125.1 Bacteroidota bacterium
TTTTGAATTTTTTTTCTTTGTTTTAAATGCTCCTTTTATGCTACCAATTCTACCATTTACAAAAAAATACAGAAATTAATAATGATAAAAAACGAAATGCTAACAATGTATATGGTTTATGTCGGGTAAAGTACTGAATATGAGTGTTTAACAATAAATAAATATCGGAATAAGTTGAAAGTTTTGTGTTCCAAAATCCGCCACAAAACCATATACTAACCGTTGGCGGTAATTATGAAAAACGAAACCTTCAATTAAAATAATATGGAAACAGGGAAAAAACAAATTGTAAAACTTGAACGAATTTTTGGAATTATTTTGTTAATTCCACCAATTATTGGTGTATTACTTTTTATCTTAAATATACTTTCCGATGATTTGGGTAGAATTGTTGAATTAGGAAATCTTGGTGCACATTGGACTGGAGGTATTAACTTTGCATATGAAGGTGGTGGAGGTGGAGGCTATACTTCGGCTGCTCCAATTTATTTAGGACTGATGGCAATCGCAGGTGCTATTCTCCTAAACGGAACGGACAAAAAAGAAAATTGAATACTAAGATATCAGTCCGAAAAAAAACAGATGAGATAGCAAAGGCAACAAATTTGCTTTTGAAGTTTGGTGGATTAAGACAAGAAAATATGAACAAAGAAAAAAATCCCTTTAAGAAAGAAAGTTATCCTAAATTTATCTTGCCATTTAA
Source organism: Bacteroidota bacterium (assembly GCA_034723125.1). Lineage (NCBI taxonomy): Bacteria > Pseudomonadati > Bacteroidota > Bacteroidota bacterium. Next base: position 704 of record JAYEOP010000536.1, read on the forward strand.
AAAAAAAAGCAATAGAAATTGGTTTAAATCTTTTTGACACAACGCCAATAAAAAAAGCAATAATTGAACTTGAAAGAGAATAACATACCGCTAACAATGTATAAATTAATAAGCGTGACGGTCGTAGTATTAATGTTTGTAGCTAGTTTGAACTTTATTGTAAATAGAAAAATTACTACTTCGAGATCGCTTACTTTTCATATATTTAACGTCAGACTGTCTAAAAACTATCCACAAATTGTAGATAAAAATAATTTGCCACCAAAGGAATAATTTCTATTTTTATAAATGAAATTTATACAAGGAAAAGACAGAAGACAGGCATATATTTTTCCAACATCACTGAAAGAAGCAATTCGAAAAACGTAACCTAAAAAAAGCAAATAATTTTTGAGCAAAGCAGAAATGTTCTTATATTTGACAAAAATTTAATCGGTGGTTAGGGTTATTAGACAGACTGCCGTTGTGGGGCATGCAAAAAAATCTAATGTAATTGACTGTTTTGATAAAAATAATGTAACTTTGAATAAAAATTAAAAAATGGAACAGGAGACAATAAAACTTGAACTAATTGAATGGCTAACAAAGCTCAATGATTTAGAAACACTTAATTATTTAAAGGTTGTTAAAGAATCAAGATTTGTGAATCATGATTGGTGGAATGATTTAACAGAACAACAAACTCAAGGAATTCAAAGAGGCCTTAAAGATATTGATGAAGGAAGAATAGTTTCACACAAAGATGTAAAGAGAAAGTATGGACTATAAAATCTTTTGGACTGAAGAGGCGATTCAGAATCTCGATGAGATAATTGATTATTTAGCAACTAAATGGACACAAAGAGAAGTTGACAACTTTAAAGAAAAGCTGTCAAAGCAAATTGACCTTATCAAAAAATATCCTCGAATGTTTCCGGCATCGACATTTCAACCAAGACTTAGGAAAGCCGTTTTAAGCAAACAAACCTCCATTTTTTATGAAATAGGTGACCATGTGATTTATTTGGCATACATATTTGTAAATTACAAGAATACAGAAAGACTGAAATAAAGCACGACCCCACAACAGCAAATAATATCCCATAGCCGGTTAGCAGTCATTAAGGAAAATGAGAAGAAATATTAACACACAAGTAATCAACTAAAAACCTGAATACCAACGGCTACGGGGCATATTTGCACACGTCAGACTGTCTAAAAACTATCCACAAATTGTAGATAAAAATAATTTGCCACCAAAGGAATAATTTCTATTTTTATAAATGAAATTTATACAAGGAAAAGACAGAAGACAGGCATATATTTTTCCAACATCACTGGAAGAAGCAATTCGAAAAACGCAAACTATTAAAAGCAAATTATTTTTGAGCAAAGCAGAAATGTCCTTATATTTGACAAAAATTTAATTGGTGGTTAGGGTTATTAGACAGACTGACGTTAAGTGTAATTAGAAAATAAACCAACAGCAGTTTTAGACTTTTTAACATTGAAATTTAATACAATTTTGAAACAGAATTGAAAATATTGTATATTTGTATTTAAATTAAAAGTTTGAAAGAGTGAACAATAAAACAATAAATACGCACGATAGATTTTTTAAAAGTCTGTTTTCTAATAAAAACGGAGTTAAAGAATTTGTGTCAAAAACAATAAATCCAAATATTGTTGAAAAATTGGATTTAAACACTCTGAAAATAGATAATACAGAATATCTTGATAATCGTTTGAATTCAAGTTTTTCGGACTTGGTTTATAATTGTAAATATGGGAAGACAAATATAAAAATATCATTATTGTTTGAACATAAAAGCCAGCCTGAAAAATTTCCACATTTTCAACTACTAGGTTATATGTTACGAATATGGGAATTACAGATTAAGCAAAATAAAGAATTAACAGCAGTTATTCCAATAATATTTTATCACGGAAAGAAAACATGGGACAATAAGAGTTTTGAAAAATACTTTGGTAAACTTGATACCGAAATTCAAAAATTCATACCAAAGTTTGATTACGAATTAATTGATACATCAACATATTCAGACAGTGAACTGAAAGAACATTTTGAAAGTGTTGAATTACAAGTAGGACTTTTAATAATGAAGAATATTTTTGACGAGCAAAAAATGCTTGAAAAAATAGGATTGTTATCAAAACAAATAAATGAATTATTACAAACAGAAGAGGGAAAACATTTTTTTGATAGTATTTCAGTGTATATGCTAAATGCAACAAAAATAACCTCTGATAAATATAGAGAAATTATGGAAATTATATCGGCACAAGCAGAACAACAATTTGTTTCGACTGCTCAGAAATTACGTTTTGAAGGAATTGAAGAAGGAATTGAAAAAGGAATTAAAAAAGACAAAAAAGAAATAGCGATAAAAATGATTAGTAAAGGCTATTCTAATAAGACGATTATAGAATTGACTGATTTGAAAGAAAATGAAGTTGAAAACATAAGGAAAGAGTATATAAATCAGAATAAATAAAAGCACTTAACAGAATGTATAGTTCATAGCGGTATGGTAGTAAAATTAAACACTATAGCAGTTGTTCAGCCTCGCCAAATCTGCCGATTTGATTACTCTTTTTATGGTGGCAAATTTGGCTCATTGCGTAATTTGAATTACCTTGCATTAAAGTCCGCTACGCAACTATATATCAGTCGTTGGTGGCAATTAAACAAAAAAGTTAAGTTCGGGCTGAAAACCCACAATATACATTTCAATCGGGAGTAAGTCGAAAATCCCATTATTTAAAGAGTAGACAAATTTAAAATGTATAAAAAATGAAAACAAATGTAATTTTCGTAACAATGTTGTGTATTTCTCTCCTCTCCTGTAATAAAGAAGATGTAGAACCTAACAACAATAATAATAATAATAATAACGCAACAGCAGCACTGGCATTTGCTGATTTAACTTTTAACACTACAAATGCGTATTTCTCTACCAATGGAAGCATGACTTCACCTGTAGATTCAAATCAAGCCAAAACAATTACTGATATAATTGATATTACTTTTATATTTAATTACGATTATACAAAACCTGGTTTTTTTGACCCTGTAGCTCGCTCCCAAGAATGGTATTGGGATGATTATTATAGTCCTTGGTTAAGTAATGCTGTTGAAACGAGGTATTATACAACTAACCTAACCAAGGCAAAATTTGATGACGCTACAGCGGATCAAAGTAAAATTGGAGCTTATTTTGCTGATACTTCCTCCATTGTTTTAGCACCACATGGATTATTTCCAACTGGTAGTTGTATAGGTGGTAGACATACATATAGTCCGTCATCTGCCACCCTTAGCCAAGGTCAAGTATTTGGGTTTAAAAATACTTCTTCTGGCAAACGAGGACTTCTCTATATTAGAACTGATCAATATTCTGGTTGGCCAATACCCATTTCAAGTTTTGACACCAAAGTGGACTTGATTAGAGAGAACTAACTGCCACCAACAAAGTATAAATAAACATAGGGCTGATAAGGGTTTCAGAATGTTTAGTGCTCTCAACTAACTTCTTACTCGGTTGACAGGAAAGTACTGTGAGAGCCCTACGTTTTTTATACACGGTCGTCAGACTGTCTAAAAACTATTAAAAGCAAATTAATTTTGAGCAAAGCAGAAATAGCTTTATATTTGACAAAAATTTAATCGGTGGTTAGGGTTATTAGACAGACTGCCGTTGGGCAAAAATTAATTTGGTACTGCAACAAATTTGATTTATTTTCGTACAATTAAAAATAATATTATCAAATGATAAGAGAAGACGAAGCACGAACAACTACGGAGCATTATGATGAACTCATACGTATTTTGGGTAAAAAGTATATAAAGTCAAATATTGAGAGCCCATTTGATTTTATTACAATAGCCTCAAAGGGTCTAAATGCTAATACTATTTTAAATTTTAGAAATCATTTTGCAATTCCTCGTGGATTTACAGCTAAATTGTTAAATGTTTCAGAACCTACCGTTTACAGATGGGTTAAGGCAAATAAAAAACTGGAAAGAAATTATTCAGTGCAACTTTTTGAATTAGCTGATTTATTTCTTTTTGGGAGTGAAGTATTTGAGGATAAGGAAAACTTTTTCAAATGGCTGAATTTCCAAAATACTGCATTAGGAGGTTTAGAACCAAAAGAATTATTGGAAGTTCCTGGAGGGATTTCTAAGGTTCGTGATTTATTAGGAAGAATAGAATACGGTGTATATAGTTAGTTATGATTGTCTATCGTATAACCAAAAGCAAAAGGGCTTCTGATATAAGTGGAATAGGAGCATCTCTTTATCCAGGAAGATGGAATAAAAGAGGGACTCCGGTTTTATATACTGGAGAAAGTAAAGAAATAGCATTGCTTGAAAATATTGTTCATATTCCATCAATGATTTCTCCAGAACTTGATATTTTGACTATAGAAATTCCTGATAATTCAATAGCAGAAATTAAAATAATTGATTTACCCTCAAATTGGCTTCAATTTCCAGCACCTTCAGTACTTGCAGAAATAGGACAGAAATGGATTGATGAAGGAAAAACTATAGCTTTGAAGGTTCCTAGTAGTATAATACATTCAGCTCATAACATTATACTTAATTGTAATCATAAAGATTATAAGGTTGTGAAAGTTTTAAACCAAAAGAAATTTTATTTTGATTCAAGATTAAAGAAATAACTTTTGCTAACACCTAAGCATATAAAAACCATAGTGCATGGCCACCTATGGTTTTTATGTGCGTTGTTGAGCCTGCCTGCCAAGGCTCGACAGGCGGGCGAAACCAAAAGTTACACACTGCTTATATGTAATTTTAATAAATGATGAACTTTGAGTAAAGTTAAATTTTAAAGTAATATTTCTAATTTACATCATGCTAAGTATCCATTATTGTGATGAACCATAATTATATTCTAACAAAGAAATATATAAAAAGAGCAGAAGCCGATGTAGGATTAATGTTCACAGCATATAATTTAAGAAGGCTAATAACAATATTGGGGTTTAAAAATATGGAAGAGTATATAAGATGTTTTGTTTCAATTAATAAAAATGAACCTAAAAAAGCAAATTATTTTTGAGCAAAGCAGAAATGTTCTTATATTTGACAAAAATTTAATTGGTGGTTAGGGTTATTAGACAGACTGTTGTTATGCACAAGGTTAAGACCTAATAAACATGAAAACAACATTATGATATGTCAGTATTTTTTTGTAAATTTGTAATATGAAAAAACTGCGACTATATCTAGATACTTCTGTTTTTGGTGGTTATTTTGATACTGAATTTGAACAATATACAAAACCCTTATTTGAACGAATTAGTAATGATGAATTTATCGTATTATTTTCGACTATTACACAAAACGAATTAGAAAATGCACCTGAAAAAGTTAAAAAATTAGTAGAAGGATTAAAAGTCGAGCAAACTGAATTTCTTCAAGAAACTGACGAAGCGGTTGATTTGGCAACGTCATACATTGATGGAAAAGTAATTGGAATGACAAGCTATGCAGATTGTCTTCACATTGCATTAGCAACAATTAGTAGGGCAGACTTATTGATAAGTTGGAATTTTAAACACATTGTTAATATTGAGAGAATACTTGGATACAATTCAGTTAATCTAAAAAATGGATATAAAATATTAGAAATACGTTCACCAAGAGATTTAGGAAGTTATGAAAAATGATAAAAAAAATAAAAAGAAATTTAATGCTGTTCAATTTATGCGTGAGCAAAGAGATATATTAAGCGAAAAATTATCTCAAATGACTAAGAATGAAATTGTTGAATATTTCAAAATGAAAAGATTAGAAAAAGGCATTAGACCCAGTGCATAACACCTAAGCATATAAAAACCCATAGTGCATGGCCACCTATGGTTTTTATGTGCGTTGTTGAGTCTGCCTGCCAAGGCTCAACAGGCGGGCGAAACCAAAAGTTACACACTGCTTATATGTAATTTTAATAAATGATGAACTTTGAGTAAAGTTAAATTTTAAAGTAATATTTCTAATTTATGTCATGCTAAGTATCCATTATTGTGATGAACCATAAAAATGAACCTAAAAAAGTAATTATTTTTGAGCAAAGCAGAAATGTTCTTATATTTGACAAAAATTTAATCGGTTAGGGTTATTAGACAGACTGCCGTTGGGTTTAATTTTAAAGACATAGTAACATGATAGAACAGAAGACAAAAGAATAAACAATTAAAAATTTCTAAATCATGAGAAAATCAATAATTACAACAATATTATTTTCGATAATATTTATGCAATTTTCATTTGCACAAAAAGTATCTAAATTATACTATGATAACGGACAATTAAAACTAATTGGAAATCTTGAAAATGGGAAATCAACTGGCGAATGGAAATTCTATTTCGAAAACGGACAATTAAAACTAATTGGAAATTATGAAAATGGTGGGAAAATTGGCAAATGGAAATTCTATCATGAAAATGGACAATTAATGGGAATTGGAAACTATGAAAATGGGGAAAAAACTGGCAAATGGAAAATCTATCATGAAAATGGACAATTAATGGGAATTGGAAACTATGAAAATGGGGTAAGAACTGGCGAATCGAAATTCTATCACGATAATGGACAATTAGAAAAAATTGGAAATTATGAAAATGGGAAATTAACTGGCGAATGGAAAAAATATTACGAAAATGGACAATTAAAAAAAATTGGAAATTATGAAAATGGGGAAAGAGCTGGCAAATGGAAATTTTATCACGATAATGGAGGATTACAACAAGTTGGAAATTATGAATATGGGTGGAAAAATGGCGATTGGACAACATATCATGAAAATGCTAAGGTTTACAGAATTATATATTTTGGAGGAGGTAAATTATTGTATATTATTACTTGTAGAGATAACAAAGGAAATAACCTTGATAAAGGCACTTTGATTAGTGGGAATGGTACAGTAAAGGAATATGATGAAAACGGAGTTTTAACTAAAACTTTAAGTTATAAAAATG
>JAYEOP010000537.1:0-3114 GCA_034723125.1 Bacteroidota bacterium
GTACTTCTTCCAACTTCTTCCAACTCTAAGTACTTTAGGCACTCTAGGCACTTTAAGTACTTCTTCCAACTTCTTCCAACTCTAAGTACTCTAGGCACTTTAAGTACTTCTTCCCACTCCTTCCAACTCTAAGTACTCTAGGCACTTTAAGTACTTCTTCCCACTCCTTCCAACTCTAAGTACTCTAGGCACTCTAGGCACTTTAAGTACTTCTTCCCACTTCTTCCAACTTTAAGTACTTCTTAATTCAAACTACTTCTTTTCTTCTTCAAAACTTCTATCTTTTTTTCAGCATCTGCTTTTTTCTTTTTTTCAATTTCTACAACTTTCTCAGGTGCATTTTGAACAAACTTATCATTATTCAATTTTTTCATTACAATGTTCAAAAAGCCTTTCTGATATTCAATATCCTTATTTATCTTTTCAATTTCTTCATCAATATTAATACTGTCGCTAAAGGGAATAAAATACTCTGTTGAATGAACCACCAAAGATTGTATGTTATCCGGTTTGTCATCAATATACTCAATTGTTTCTATTAAACATAATTTTTTTACAACACCATCAAATTCGGTGTTACTCTTATCCTTTAATTGAATTTTTAGTTCAATTTTTTCCTTGTTTGGAATATTGTTATTGTTTCTAAAATCCCTGATTGCTGTTATTACCTGAGTAGCATGTTTAAATTTTGCAAGCAACTCTTCATCAAAATCCTTACTCTCAGGATATTTTGAAATAATTATATCATTATTCTCATTTCTTTTTTTAATGTGATGCCACAATTCTTCAGTAATAAATGGAACAAAAGGATGTAATAATTGTAATAATTTCTCAAAAAATTGAACTGCTTCATCAAAAGTTTTTTTATCAATTTTTTCTCCAAAAGGTGGTTTTATTATTTCAAGATACCAAGAACTGTAGTCATCCCAAAACAATTTATAAATAGTCATTAAAACATCCGAAATACGATATTTAGAGTAATGGTCTTCAATTATTGAAATGCTTTTGTTCAATTTTGAATCAAAGTATTTTGTTGCAAGTTTTGAATGTTCGGGTTGTTGCTTGCTTTCATCAACAGTCCAGCTTTGTGTTAAACGAAATGCATTCCAGATTTTGTTATTAAAATTTCTGCCTTGCTCACAAAGTCCTTCGTCAAAAAGCAAATCGTTTCCAGCAGGTGAAGAAAGAAGCATTCCTATCCTGACACCATCGGCTCCGTATTTTTTTATTAATTTTAAAGGACTAGGTGAATTACCTAATGACTTAGACATTTTTCTTCTCTGCTGATCTCTTACTATTCCTGTAAAATATACATTTTTAAAAGGAGGTTGACCAAGGTATTCATAACCTGCCATTATCATTCGGGCTACCCAAAAGAAAATTATTTCGGGAGCTGTAACAAGGTCGTTTGTAGGATAATAATATTTAATATCTTTGTTTTCAGGATTGCGGATACCGTCAAAAGTAGAAATTGGCCACAACCATGAAGAAAACCATGTATCAAGCACATCTTCATCTTGACGAATGTCATTGATTGTTAAATTATTATTCCCTGTTTTTTCTTTTGCAATTTCAAGAGCTTCATCTTTACTTTTTGCAATAATATAATCATCTCCCCCAAGGGTCTTATCTTCATTTTTTATATAGAATGCAGGAATTTGATGTCCCCACCACAGTTGTCTTGAAATGCACCAATCTTTAACATTTTCCATCCAGTGCTTATACATGTTTTTGAACTTTGCAGGATGAAATTTTATGCTATCATTCATTACATTTTCAAGAGCAGGCTTAGCTAGTTTGTCCATTTTAACAAACCACTGAATAGATAGTTTCGGTTCAATTACAGCATTTGTTCTTTCCGAATAACCAAGCTTATTTTTGTAGTCTTCAACTTTTAAAAGATTTCCGTTTTCTTCAAGTTTGGCAGTTGCCAATTTTCTTGCTTTAAATCTATCTATCCCTACAAACAACTGTGCATTATCGTTTAATGTTCCATTGTCATTAAAAATATTTATTGTTTGTAGCTTGTGCTTAATACCAATTTCATAATCATGAATATCATGTGCAGGAGTAATTTTTAAGGCTCCAGTACCAAATTCCATGTCAACGTATTCGTCATAAATCAAAGGTACTTTTCTGTTTACCAAAGGAATAATAATTTCTTTTCCTTTAAGATGTTTGTATCTTTCATCTTTAGGATTTACACAAACAGCAGTATCTCCGAGAATTGTTTCAGGTCTTGTAGTAGCAATTGTTAAAAAATCATTTGTTCCTGCAATATTATATTTTACGTAATAAAGTTTGGAATTAACTTCTTTATGAATAACTTCTTCATCAGAAACAGCCGTTATTGCTTGTGGGTCCCAATTTACCATTCTTATTCCCCTGTAAATCAATCCTTTTTTATGTAAGTCAATAAAAGTATCAATTACACTTTCGGAAAGGTCTTCATCCATTGTAAATTTTGTTCTTTCCCAATCACATGAGGCACCAAGTTTTTTTAGTTGTTCTAAAATTATCCCCCCGTGTTCTTCTTTCCAATCCCATGCATATTCAAGAAACTCCTTACGGCTAATATCTGACTTTTTTATTCCAAGTTCTTTAAGTTTGTTCACAACTTTTGATTCTGTTGCAATTGAAGCATGATCGGTACCGGGAAGCCAACAAGCGTTTTTGCCTTTCATTCGTGCTGTTCTAACCAAAACATCCTGAATTGTATTGTTTAGCATGTGTCCCATGTGCAAAACTCCTGTAACGTTTGGTGGAGGTATTACCATTGTAAATGCTTCTCTTTCGTCTGGTTCAGAATGAAAATATCCCTTTTTCATCCATTTGTCATACCATTTGTCCTCAATATTTGTTGGGTCGTAGTTTTTATTCAGTTCCATGTTTTGTTAAATCGTTTTTAGCAAAATAAATAATAGTTTTTTTTGAGTTGCAAAAATAATTAATTATTCAATAAGTAAATTGATGTAATAATAAAAAAGAAGAAGTGCCTAAAGTACTTGGAGTACTTAAAGTGCCTAAAGTTTGAGAAACGAACAATTAAGAAGTGCCTAAAGTACTTGGAGTACTTAAAGTGCCTAAAGTTTGAGAAACGAACAATTAAGAAGT
>JAYEOP010000537.1:3214-7700 GCA_034723125.1 Bacteroidota bacterium
AACAATTAAGAAGTGCCTAAAGTACTTGGAGTACTTAAAGTGCCTAAAGTTTGAGAAACAAACAATTAAGAAGTGCCTAAAATTTGAGAAACGAACAATTAAGAAATGCCTAAAGTACTTGGAGTACTTAAAGTTATTTAAAACTGTTTTCTTTCTGTTTCAAAAAAACTAAAGACTTCTTCAATAACTCTAAGTACTTTAGGCACTTTAGGCACTCAAGACACTTCTTCCGCTTTTATTTCTTTTTTAAACTATTTCTAATTGAAGTAAAAATTGCAAGGAGTTCATTTGCTTCTTTAAAAACTAATTTTGTTTCTTTTGTAGTATTTTTTGATAAAGACATTAATAATTCTAACCAGTAAACTGTCTCACTTGCTTCACTTTCACAAATTTGAATTTTATTTAAAAAATCTTTATCGCTTCTTGAACGATTTGCTTCTATATAATTAGCTCCAATACTTGTTCCTGATTTTGTTATCTGATTTTTAATCACTTTATTTTCAGAAGTATTGGATAATGAGCTTGATAATTTGATAACACTAATTGCGAAATTCTTTGTTCGATTTTCAAGCAGTTTTGCAAACTCCTTATTATCCATTTTTTTTATCATAAATAAGCTTAAAATTATTTGGAAGTACCTAAAGTTTGAGAGACGAACAATTAAGAAGTGCCTAAAGTACTTGGAGTACTTAAAGTGCCTAAAGTTTGAGAAACGAACAATTAAAAATGCCTTGAGTACTCAAAATTATTTATAACTGTTTTTTTACTGTTTCAAAAAAACTAAAGACTTCTTCAATAACTCTAAGTACTTTAGGCACTTTAGGCACTCAAGGCACTTCTTTACACTCAAAGCACTTCTTATTTAATTAAAATCTTCTTAGACTCAAGAATTCCTTTATCAGATAATATTCCAAGAATATAAATTCCTTTTGGTAAATAATCTACATTTATTGATTCATTAATATTACCTTTTCCTATTAGATTTATTTTTTTATCTAAAACTCTTTGACCTCTCATATTTGTAAGTGTCAAATTAAGATTTGATGGCTCATAATTTTCAATGTTAAGGAAAATTCTTTTATTAAAATAATAAGCCTTGTTAATTGCTATTGAATTTTCAGCTTCAATATCCGACCAAGTTATCCCTGAACTTGTTTGTTGTTCAAACTTCAAATTATCAAGAACTAATACTGTATTATCAGAAGCAATAATTTGTCCTTGAGTATTTTGTCTTACATCAACAATAAATACAAGCATAGCAGAATCGGGAGTATCAGTATTTTTATACAAAGAGGAAAGATCCATATTTAATACAGCCCATGGTTGCAATTGTCCATCTTGCTGAGGAGCTGCTCCAAAATTATATAAGATTGTATCTCTTGAATTAGTATTAGTATTCCATTTCCAAAAGAAAACAATAAATCCAAATCTTTCAACTTTATTTGCTGAAATATAACCTGCATGAAATGAATAATAATTAGGACGAGAAGTCAAAGGAAATGATGATGAAAGAACTCCTAACTTCCCTTGCGTAAGATCATTTTGTACGCGAATAAATTTGCTTCCTGATTCAGGGTACAAAGAGACTGGATCTCCGCTTAATGTAGCATCTAATCTTTCAACATAAGTTGCTTTACCTGATGCTGTCCAATTGTCTTGTGTTTCAAAATCACCATTGGGAATTTGTGCAAATGAAATTGTACTAGTAAGAATTCCTAATACGAGAATAAGTATAAATTTTTTCATAGTTTTGTTTTATTTGTTAAAAAAAAAATTTTCACTGCAAAATTAGTATAATTTTTATTTAAACCAATCTATTTTATAAATATTCTTAAAAAATTAGATAAGTAAAGGGGTAAATACAAACAAAATGATTGATAAAATTGATTAATAAAAAAAATGAAAAAATTGTTCTTTATAAATAAAACCTTACTACATTTGCTCTTAATTGAATTGTTGAATTATTCAACACTTAAAAATGTTAATAAATTAAAAAAAATATTATGATGAAAAAATTTACGCTATTTTTAACACTTTTAATTACATTAGGACTTTTTACTATTCCTAATCAAGTGAAAAGTCAAGTTTCAAGTTATCCATACACCCAAACATGGCAATCTGGCACATCAGGCTGGTCGTTAGGTAGTGGTGGACCATATTGGAGCAGGCGAAATACATCAACAAGTTCTTCTGCTACAGGGCCAAATGCGGGAACTAACGGTAGTACAGGTTCTCATGTTGGTGGGAATTATTATGTTTATCTTGAAACATCAACATCGTCAGGTTCTGCATATCTTACTGGACCTCAGTTTGATTTATCTGGAAGAATGAATGCTGATATAACATTTTGGTATCACATGTATGGCTCAAATATGGGCACTTTAAAACTTCAAGTTTATAATGGAAGTAGTTGGGTAGATGTATGGTCAAAATCAGGACAACAGCATTCATCCCAATCTTCAAATTGGACACAAGCAACAGTGAGCTTGGCATCTTTTTCAGGTACAATTCAAATAAGATATCATGGAATAAGAGGTAGCAGTTTTAGAAGTGATATGGCTGTAGATTTAATTACGGTTGATTCAGATCCTGCAGTAGGTTTTGATGTTGCTCTGGAAAGAATTGTTAGTCCTGAAGTATTTAAAGCCGATACAAATTGGTTAAAAGTTGAGTATCAAAATAAAAAAGCTGATACAATAAATTGGTTTGACCTTGGCTATATGGTTGACTGGGGAACCCCTATATTGGTGAATAATATACATGATACTTTGTTCCCAGCTGAAAGTGGAACATATACTTTTACTACTCCAATTGATTTAACAAATAAGGCAGGTAGTCATAATATAAGAATATGGATAAATAATGCAAATGATTCAATGCCTGATAATGACCCTAGTAATGATACATTAATAGTTAATATGTGTACAGGAATGGCAGGAACATATACAATTGGTGCTACGGGTGATTATCCTGATTTTAATGCTGCAGTTGCTGCACTTCAAAATTGTGGGGTTGTCGGTCCTGTTACATTCAATGTTCAGCAAGGTTCATACACTGAAAGAGTTGTAATTCCTGCAATTGTAGGTATGGATGCAACTAATACTGTAACATTTGACGGACAAGACAAAGATGATGTAACACTTACTTATGGTGGAACAAGTTCTACAAACAGAACCACATTGATATTTGACGGAGGTGATTACTTTACCTTTAAAAATATGACTATAAAAAATACGGGTTCTACTTATGCCGTTGCAATTTTATATACAAACCAAGCAGAATACAATGAAGTTTCTTCTTGTAATATTGAAGTAAATTCTTCTTATACTTCTTGGTGGACAACAGCCATTATGGCATCTGCATCAGAATCTTCAAGTAGTGGTAGCTATGGAAATAATGCTAATTTTAACTTAATTAAAAATAATAATATTACAGGTGGTTATTGTGGTATTAACTTCAGAGGAGTTTCAACTCAAACAAGTGCAGTAGGTAACCAATATATTGGTAATACTATTACAGGACAGTATTATTATGCTATTTACCATTATTATCAAAGTGCAGACGTAATACAATATAATAATATTGATATTGGTAGTAGAAATAGTAATGCCTATGCTATTTACAGATATTATTCTCATGGAGCTATAATTGACGGAAATATTATTAATCCCGGCAGATATGGAATGTATTTGTACAGAGAAAATTATGCTTATTATTACGGCTCTGATACTACAATGATTACAAATAATATGATGTATGATTTTCATAGTACTTCTTATCAGCAAGGTTTATATTCAAACTGGAGTGAAGGTTTAAAAATATATCATAATACAATAGCTGTTGATGGTTCTTATGCAAATAATTATAATTATTCCGCTTTGTACTTCTATTACACTTATGCACCAATAATAAAAAATAATATTCTTATTAGTACAGGAGGAACAATGCTTATAACATCTTATTATTATTTTTATAGCAATGCTACCATAGATTACAATGATTATATTTATCCAAACAGGACAACAAATATGTTCTTTACTTATAATAGATATTATGCAGACTTAACCGCATGGAAAACAGCTAGCATGAGGATAAACATGCCACATGATGTAAATTCAATGGAAAATGTTGACCCACATTTTGTATCAACCACAGATTTCCACTTAGATGCAAGCTATCCTCCATTAAAAGGAGTAGCACTTGGTTTAACAACAGATGTTGATGGAGATGCAAGATGTATTTATGAAACAACATTGGGAGCAGATGAAAGCACTTATCCTGTTTCTCCACCAAATGCAGAATTTATAGCTGATGATACTGTTTGTTTTGGAACACCAATTACATTTATTAATACAGCAGCAAAAGATGCTAAACAAGGTTATTGGTGGTATCACAATGGAGTATTCAAAACAAATGACTTACATTATACTACAACATTTGGAGCAGGAACATATTCCGATACAATATCACTTACAGTAGAAAATTG
>JAYEOP010000538.1 GCA_034723125.1 Bacteroidota bacterium
TATAGCAACATGATGTCCATTTTCCTTTATCAGACCAACTATGAGTGTTGCATCTGCCTTTGTCAGGGTTGTTATCAGCAAGGTCTTTGACATGAGTTTGAGCAACAATTGTTAATGATGGAGAGAGGGGAATAGGAGGTAATTTTTTTTCTTGCCGGTATTCTATTATTAAATTGTATAGCTTCAATTCTTCCTCAGTTAAATTTTGGGAAAATAATTGAGTTGTTATTGAGAAGATTAAAATTATGAATGATATTGTTTTCATTGTTACTCAATTTTTGTAAAACCGTACCTTATTAATTGTTTGAACTGCAATTAAATATCAATATTATTTTTTTCTATTATCCTTCTTAAATTAATGAGAGCATAACGCATTCTACCTAGAGAAGTATTAATACTTACACCTGTGAGGTCGGAAATATCTTTAAAACTAAGATTTGCGTAATGCCTGAGAATTAATACTTCTTTTTGCTCGGTTGGCAATTTGTGAATCATTATTTTTAGCTTCCTGATTGTTTCATCTTTTACGATTTCTTCTTCTCTGTTTTCCTCATAAATTTTAAGGTCTTCAACAAGACTATTGCCTTCACTGTCGGTAACAAAAGTCATTTTTTTAGATTTCCTAAAATGATCTATTACCAAATTTCGTGATATTCTTACAATCCATTGATAAAACTTTCCTTCTTCATGATATTTGCCACTTTTTAAAGTGTTTACAATTTTTACAAAAGAATCTTGGAAAATATCCTCTGCAAGAGCTCTGTTTTTTACGAGAAATAAAATATATGAAAATAACTTTGCCTGATGACGGTTTATTAAAATTCTTAAACTATTTTCATCACCATTAATATAATCATTTACAAGTTCTCTGTCGCTAATTAATTGTTTTCTCATACCTCTAACTTTTGTGTGTGTCAATTTTTAAATAAATTTTTTGTGTAGAGGTGTATCGATGGGCTATTTTTGTTTTTTATTAAACATTTTTTTACACTGCTAAGATATGTTAATTATTAATTAAATACAAATTTATTTTATATTTTTTTAAATTTAACGTCTAAATCGTATTTTTAAGTGATAGAAATAAAATACTATCTTATTGAAAATGAATAACATCATAACAGAATTGTAATTCTCAACATGCTTTGAGAAAGCAAAAGAAATAAAAAAATAGAAATTGGTACTACTCAATGATAAATTTTGGGTTCTTATTTTTGGTTCTATGTCAAATACTGTGGGTAATCAAATTTGCCACAGATTCACAGATTACAAAATTATTCTTTTTGTAATTAGTGTTTGTCCATAATGTCCGATCTCTGCGTTATGTTCGTCTTTAAAGCAATCATCCGTACGAGCTCCTTGATTTTAAAGACTTCACAAGGCTTGAACTCGAACATTCTGAACTAAACACCCTACTTTATAGACATCTACTAATTAATGAATTTTCGCCAAATCCAGATATATCTGGACTAAAGGACATATACTTCGACTGCACATAATTTGAGATTTGGCACTATGTTTAACATATTGATTATTATTTGTTTACACGGTATAGCAAAACGTAGTTTATGACCGCTCTGCATATATCTTATTAGAATATTTCATATAAATTAATATTAATCTGTGAATCTGTGGCTTTAATTTTTTTTACTCACACAAATTAACATAGAACCTTATTTTTCAAGAAGAAAGAATAAAAAAGAAACATTTTTAATTTTGGAGAGTTTTCTAAGAGGCACTACTTACTTTTGCAGTAAATATTTTTGACCTATTAATTTTACTACCTTTGAAAAAGATGAACGACAAAGACCTAAATCAACTTAACCCGCAAGAGTTTTTGCTTGTTAAAAATGTACATCAAAACAATCTTAAAAATCTTAACCTTGCGATACCTCATAGAAAAATTATTGTTGTTACCGGTGTTTCAGGTTCTGGTAAATCTTCACTTGCTTTTGAAACACTTTATGAAGAGGGTAGAAGAAGGTATGTTGAAAGTCTTTCGTCTTATGTAAGGCAGTTTTTAGGAAAAATTAAAAAACCTAAAGTTGATTTTATAAAAGGATTACCTCCTGCCATTGCTATCGAACAAAAAAAATCAACTTCAAATTCTCGCTCAACTGTTGGTACTGTTACTGAAATTTATCATTATCTAAAACTTTTTTATGCTCGTATTGGCAAAACATATTCTCCTATTTCAGGAAAGGAAGTGAAACGAGACAATATTGATGATATTGTTGATAGCATTTGTAGGAAAAAGGACGGTAGCAAAATAAAAATATTATCTTTAATTAAGTGTGAAAACGGAAGAAGATGGCATGAAGAGCTTTCGATTTTATTACAGAAAGGATTTTCACGATTGCTAATAAATAATGAAATTTCTAAAGTTGAAGATATTCTTGAGGAGATTGAAAAAAAAGAAAGAGTAAAAAAGATTGAAAAGGAACTTGATAAAAATGCTTTCATCCTTATTGACCGTATTGTTTTAAAGAAAAATGATAATGAAAATATAAATAGAATAAGTGATTCGGTTCAAACAGCGGTTTATGAAGGGAAAGGCAAGTGTATTGTAAATATCAATTCCGAGAGTTTTACTTTTTCAAATGAATTTGAGAGAGATGGAATTTCTTTTGAAGAACCTTCACCTGATTTATTTTCATTTAACAGCCCTTATGGTGCTTGCCCTCGCTGTGGTGGTTTTGGAGAAATTCTTGGAATTGATGAAGATAAGGTTATCCCAAATAAACAAATCTCTGTTTATGACGGAGCTGTTATTTGTTGGGAAGGTGAAAAAATGAGAAAATGGAAAATGGCTTTTATCAAAAAAGCAAAAGACTTTGATTTTCCGATTTTTACTCCTTACAATGAATTATCACAAAATCAAATAGAGTTGCTTTGGGAAGGAAATGCTTCAATTAAAGGTATTGATGATTTTTTTAAATTTATCGAATCAAAGTCTTACAAAATTCATTACCGTATTTTTATTTCAAGGTATAAAGGTAAATCCAATTGTAATAAATGCCATGGTACACGATTGCGAAAAGAAGCGGACTATGTAAAAATAGAAAATAAATCAATAGGTGAATTAGTAAAAATGCCTCTTTCTGAACTGAAAAAATTCTTTGAGAAATATGCTAATGACAACAAGGATAATAAAATTGCCAAGAGAATTTTGTTTGAAATAAATAATCGTTTGCAGATGATAGAGGATATTGGATTGGGCTACCTTGACCTTAACCGGACATCAAGAAGTCTTTCGGGTGGCGAGCTACAGAGGATACAAATTATTTATTCTATTGGAAGCAATCTCAGTGGTTCGCTTTATATTTTGGATGAACCAAGTATAGGTCTTCATCCTAAAGATACCGACCAACTTATAAAAATATTAAAACATTTAAAATCCCTTGGAAATACAATTGTAGTTGTGGAGCATGACGAAAATATTATTAAGGCAGCAGATGAAATTATTGACTTAGGACCTTCTGCCGGTGCTGATGGTGGGTATTTGGTTTTTCAGGCTAACCACAAGCAACTTGCAAAAGAAAGCAAAAGCCTTACTGCAAAGTATCTTAACGGGAAACTTGAAATAAAAATTCCTGAAAAATATCGTGAACCTAAGTATTCTATTTCTTTTAAAAATGCTCAAAAATTTAATCTTAAAAATATTGACATTAACATCCCTCTTTTTGCATTTACGGTAATTACGGGGGTTAGTGGCTCAGGTAAAACAACATTGGTAAAAGAAGTGATTCTTAAATCGTTAAAAAATATTGAAACATCAATAAATCCCATGCCTGTAAACTGTCAGGAAATTTCGGGAAGTACTAAGTATCTCAAAAAAATTGAATTTGTTGACCAAAATAGTATCGACAGGTCAAAACGTTCAAATCCTGCAACTTACCTTAAAGTTTTTGATAATATAAGGGAGCTTTTTGCCAGTCAGCAAATATCAAAAATCAGAGGTTACAAAGCATCTTTCTTTTCTTTTAATGTTGAGGGTGGAAGATGTGAAGAATGCAAAGGTGAAGGAAAAATAACCATTGAAATGCAATTTGTAGCAGACATGCATTTGGTTTGCGATGAATGTAAAGGCAAAAGATACAAAGATGAAATATTGGAAGTAAAATACAATGATAAAAATATTGACCAAGTATTAAACCTTACCATCAAAGAAACTATAGAGTTCTTTTCTGAACATAAATCAATAAAATTTGGATTGCAACCATTGGCTCAAGTAGGACTTGATTATTTGAAATTAGGACAGCCAACATCAACATTAAGCGGAGGAGAAGCTCAGAGATTAAAACTTGCGAGTTTTATTGCAAAAGGTAGCAAAACCGATGAGTCAACACTTTTTATTTTTGATGAACCTACAACAGGACTACATTGGCATGACATCAGAAAACTCCTTGATTCCTTTAATGCCTTAATTGAAAAAGGACACACTGTGTTAGTAATTGAACACAATCTTGAAGTTATTAAATGTGCCGATCATATTATTGACCTTGGAAAAGAAGGCGGTGAAAAAGGAGGAGATATTATTTATCAGGGAAATGTTAATGGTTTGCTTGGAGTAGATGATTCATATACTGCGAAGTATTTGAAGGATAAGCTGGGAGTGTAAAAGTAATTTGAAAACAACATATTTTAAAATATCCAAATATTTTATTCTTCCTCCTTATTAAGCAACAATAGCTTAATAATAGTTCCTTTATTAACTGTACTTTCTACTTCTATTTTTCCGCCACTATTTTCAATAAACTCTTTACAAATTAGCATTCCCAAACCACTTCCTTTTTCTTTATTTGTCCCTTTTCTGCTTTTATTCTTCATTGTAAATAAATTATCTAATACTTCCTTTTCCATTCCAACGCCACTATCGGTAATTCTAATTTCAGTATATTTATCTGTCAATTTTGATGAGATTCTTATTTCTCCATTCTCAGGAGTAAATTTTAGAGCATTAGAAATAATATTACGAAAAACCGTTGAGATTGAAGCTCTATCGCAAAATATAAGTTGCTTATCAGAAATATCAATATTGATATTAATTTTCTTAGTAAGAAGTGCTATTTCAAATAATCTAGTTATTTCCGTAGTTAAATCTTTTAATAGTATATCGGTTTTGGTAATTTTTATTGTTCCAATTTGTAATTGCGACCATTTTAAAAGGTTGTTTAATAAAAAGTCTAATTGTTCAATACCTTGGTTTACATGTTTGGAATATAAATATAATTCATCATCTTTATTTGATTCTGTTTCTTCCATTAAAAGAGATGAAAATCCTTGTATAGAATGAAATGGACCTTTAAGGTCGTGTGCTATTATTGATAAAATTTTATCTTTTGTGTTGTTTAAATTTTCTAACTGTTCTGATTTATTTTTAATTTCATTTTGATGTTCTTTTAAAATTGCATTATTCTTTTTTAAAATATGGTTTCTTTTTCTAAAGATAATATAAAAGTAAGCAACAATAGTAAAAATCAAAATAATAAAAAAGATAATTATGTTTTGTCCTTTAATTTTGTTATCCTTTAATTTATTTTGAATCAATAATTTTTCATTTTTCATTTCATTTTTCCTTAGCCCATATTTTGATTCCATTTCTGCAAGTTCTTGGCTTCTTTCTGAATCAAGAATTTCCATTTTAGTTCCGGAGTAAATAATATGGTATATCAATGCTGAATCATAGACCTCCATTGACTTATAAGCACTTGAAATATGTAATAATGCAACTTCTCTATATGTTAAAGTATTATATTTATAAGATAAATTTAATGCTTTTCTTGCAAAATATATTGCACTATCATGATTCTTTTTAGCATTATATAAGGATGCAATATTATTGTAGGTAGCTGCTATATTCGAGTGTTCTTTATCTTTTAATCCAAATTTAAGAGATCTTTTTAAATAAAAGATTGAGGAGTCATATTGTTTTAAGTCTTTATAATTTGCACCTATTATGTTATATGTATTCGATAGGTACCAATTACTTAAATCATCTTTTTTATACATAAGTGATGAATCTGCATAAGCTAATGATTTATTATAGTCCTTTGTTTCATAATATACCGCACTAAGCCTGTTATGCATTTCTGTTTTTTGGTCAAGCAATTCCTGTTGTGAAGCTATTTTTAAACCTTGATATAAATAGTGTAATGATTTATCATACATTGCAATTGATCTGTATGTTTCTCCAATTGAGTATAATACAGAAACAATATTTGAATAATCTTTAATTTGTTCATATAATTTAAGTGATTTAAAATAATACTTTAAAGATTTATTAGTATTTTCTTGGGTTGAAACAATATTGCCATGTATCAAGTATGCTTTAGCAAGAATATTCTGTTTTTTAAGGCTTTTTGCAATTTTCTCACCTTTAATTATATACTCTAATGCGTCTTCATTTTTATTTTTATAATAATACTCAATACTTAGATTAATTAATGATATTGCCCTTTCTTCTTGTGATAATGTATCTTGTTCTAAAATACCTTTTAGATTCTCAATTTCCTTATTGCCGCTTTGTGAATTTGCAGTTGTTACAAAGAACATAACAAATAAAAGCAGATAAAATACATTTCTAATTTGTTTCATAGTTCTATTTATTTTAAACAAAGGTAAAAATAAAATAAGTTATAGCCCCCCTATAGTTATTAAAAGCGTGAAAGAATATAAATTGCAATTACTGAAACCACAATACCTATTTGGTTTATTCTGTTAAGTTTTTCTTTAAAAATAATTAAAGCTAGCAAAACGGTAAATAATACTATTCCAATATGATTGATTCCAAAAACTGCGGAACTTGCAAAGGGTGAATATGTTAAAGCTTTAACAAAAAAATAAAGAGAGCCAAAATTTGCAAAACCAAGAAGTGATCCCCAAAACAGAACTTTCAATTTAACAAGGTCGGAAATACGGCTTTTATTAATTAAAACAGTAAAAACCCCAATAATTCCTGAAATACTAAAAAGCACAGTTATAAATGCTGTTAGGCTGTTGTCGTCAAGATATTCTTGTTGAGATAATTTTATTAAAGAATCAACAAGCCCTGCTCCCAAGAAAATTACCACAGGAAGGAAAAAGTATTTTTTTTCTAATTTTGTTGCCTTTTCACGGTAAATTGAGAAAACTACTGCAATGAGTGCAAGTACAATCCCTATTATTTTTAGAAAACTGATACTTTCATTAAAATAAATTATTGTAAAAGTAATAGGAATAATTACAGCCATCCTTACTGCAACTATTGTTACTGTAATTCCTGCTTTTTGAGTTGATTTTCCAATTAAATAAAATAGTACAATAAAAATTATCCCAATAGCAACAGAAAGAGGAAACCACTCATAACTATAAATTTCCTTGATGTTAAAATCTATTTTAATCAACAGAAAACCAAGTAATGATGCGATAAAATAATTTATTACAATGGCATGAAAAGTATGAATTTTATATTTTTCAATAAATTTAAAAATTACAGCGATTCCTGTTGATGCAATTATGCTAAAGCAAAGCCAAATCATTTAATTTCTTAAGTTATTCAGGGAGGTTCTTTAAATACATTTCTTTTAAGAAACAAAGATAATGAATAAGATGCAAGGCACAAATTTTTCTGAATAGCCGTCCGCGTGTCGCTGAAGCTTTAGCGGAGGCACAAGCTATTGAGAAA
>JAYEOP010000539.1 GCA_034723125.1 Bacteroidota bacterium
TGACAGCGAAGCAAATGACCACTAAATGACTATTGAAACAAATCACCAAATAAACAATTCCTCTTTGCGTTCTTTGCTTGCCCCATAAGGAAGAATGACTGTATCGGGGCGTCTTTGCGTGAAAATAGAAACAAATCAGTCGGCAGTCAAGAATAGTCCACAGTCTTCAGTCAACAGTCAAATTCCAAATAAACAAATCAACAAATCACCGAATAAACAACTTAATGACAATTAAATGACAGCGAAGCAAATGACCACTAAATGACTATTGAAACAAATCACCAAATAAACAATTCCTCTTTGCGTTCTTTGCTTGCCCCATAAGGAAGAATGACTGTATCGGGGCGTCTTTGCGTGAAAATACAAACAATTCCAAAAGATTTTTAAATCTGCGGCTAATTTTATTATACTTTTGTTCCAACAAAAAAACATAATATATGTCTGAAAATTCAAAAAACAACGAAAAAAAACTTGAAGATTTACTTGCATTTTCTATTGGAATAATGGAAGGCAAAAAAGGTCTATTGCTAATTAAGAAATATGAGAATGCTATTGAGAACGTTACTCCTTTTGATATGGTGAAGCTTGTTGATAAGCAAATCCAAATGGGAATTAGCCCTAAGGATATAAAACAAGATGTTAATAAAGTGATTAATATTTTTTATGATAATTTAAATAATTACGATTGGGAAAAACCTGCAAAAGGAACTTTTTTGTACTATTTAATGCTCGAAAATGCTGCATTAAAATTTAAACTTAACATTATAAAAAAAGAAATAAGAAAAATTAAAACAGAGGAAAATACTGATTTTAATAGCCTGAAAGATACCCTGTTAACCTCATTCCAAGAATTATTAGAGTTTGAAAACCACTATATTAAAAAAGAAAATATTTTATTTCCGTATATTGAAGAAAAAGTTGAATACTATAGATGCATTAAGGTAATGTGGTCGATACATGATGATATTAGGAAAAAGCTAAAAGAAGTAATATCCATTCTTGCATCAAAAGATTCTAGTTGGGAAATGTTTAACAAAGCAATGGGAGCATATTTTTTTCTTGCATTCGGGATGATTCAAAAAGAAGACCTGATAATTTATCCTGTTATAAATTCAATTTTTGATGATGTTGAACAAGCAAAAATGCAAAAGCAAAGTTTTGAATATTCTTTTCCCTTTATAGAAACTCCACCTAAATCAACTAAAGCAGAAGGCAAAGAAGAAAAAACATCATTTATATCTCAATCAGAAGGTGAATTAAAGTTTAAATCGGAAACAGGAGAACTTAACATTGAGCAAATTTTCTTACTTTTAAATAACTTACCTGTTGACATTACCTTTGTTGATGAAAATAATAAAGTGAAATTCTTTTCAAAACCCAAGGACAGATTTTTCCCTCGTTCTCCTGCAATTATAGGTAGAGAAGTTAAAAACTGCCATCCTCCTGAAAGCGTTCACATTGTTGAAAAAATTATTAATACTTTTAGAAAAGGAGAAAAAGATAGTGCAAAATTCTGGATACAACTGAAAGGAAAATTTATTCTCATTCAATATTTTGCTTTACGAAATGATAAAAATGAATACAAAGGAGTTATTGAGGTAAGTCAGGATGTAAGTGATATTAGAACTCTTGAAGGTGAGCAACGACTATTGGAATGGGGAAAATGAAGAATAAGAAGTCA
>JAYEOP010000540.1 GCA_034723125.1 Bacteroidota bacterium
AACTTCCAAAAACATTCTTAACTAAAACCGAAAAAAGTTTTTCAGTAAATTTCATTAAATCTTTATAATCTGCATAAGCCCAATAAAACTCTAAACTTGTAAAGTCAGGATTATGAACTTTATCAATGCCTTCATTTCTAAAACATTTTCCAATTTCAAACACTTTTTCAAATCCTCCGACTAAAAGTCGTTTTAAGTAAAGTTCTGGAGAGATTCTTAGATACAAATCAATATCTAAAGCATTTAAATGGGTTTTAAACGGTTCTGCTTTTGCTCCGCCATAAAGTGGTTGCAAAATAGGCGTTTCTACTTCTAAAAATCCTTGTTTTTCAAAAAAATCTCGTATTTCTTTAACAATTTTTGAACGAATCTCAAATTTTTCTTTGCTTTCAGCATTAAATATTAAATCAAGATATCTTTTTCTAAATTTCTCTTCAACGTCTTTTAAACCATGCCATTTTTCAGGTAAAGGCAAAAGAGATTTAGTTAAAATCTTATAACTATTTGTTTGAATTGTTTTCTCTCCTCTTTTGGTTTTAAACAAGATACCTTTAATTTCAACAAAGTCACCTATATCAAAATTGTCTAAGAAAAATTGAAAGCCTTTTTCGCCCAATTTGTCTTTCTTTAAGGAAACTTGAATTTTTCCTAATCCGTCCTCAATATTAGCAAAAGCAAGACCGCCATGCTGTCTTATAGACATTAATCTGCCAGCTAAAACTATTTGTTTTTTAGTTTTAGCAAGTTTATTAAAATCTTTTAAAGCTTCAACAGATATATGTGTTCTTTTAACGCTACTTGGAAAAACACAAATACCAACACTTTTAATTGCATTAAGCTTTTTTATTCTATTTTTCCTAATTTCATTTATGCTTTTCATTTGCTTTATTGTAGCAAATCTATTTTTTTAGTCAAAATAAATAAATCAAAAAAACAGCCACACAATTCGCAGGGCTGTTTTTTTTATGCTCAAGATATTCTTAATCTATAAACCTAAAAGTAGAAAGAATTTTTTGGAATGTATCCAATTTTTGATAATCAAAAAGATGAATTGAAAGATAACCATTATCAAGCTTTAAATCTACCGAGATAGTTTTGTCTCCTTTGTGATAACAGAGCCTATCTACAAGATATTCAAAAACATATTTAGTTCCTTGGATTCCGTCTACTTCAATATCAGAAGAGGTCATTAAAAAATATTCGCTTGATTTTTTGTAAGGCAAAATTCCGCGATCATATAGTATCTTCTCATAGACACTAATCATTATACCGAGAGACTTATCTTCTATGTTTTTACCTATTTCCAGATTTTTAATTACATCTTCTGGTCCAAAAAATAGCTTAGGGCCAATCATTGTATAATCCCAATCATTTGGATATTGTACGGTAAATCCAATTTTTTCTAACTCAAGCTCAAGCATTTCATTTCTATAAATCTGCCAATCAGCTGTTTCGTCTTGAGGCTTTTCTGTTATTGGTTCTTCTATTATCGGCTCATCTGTATTCCACACATATTGATACGCCAAAGCTCCACCAACAGCAACAATGGCGATTATAACAATGATTAGAATTCCGAATGAAGATGAAATTCCTTTTTGGTCTTTATTGTGAATTTTCATAGTTTAATATTCTAAATAATTTTATTAATAATAAATCGAATAATTCTTTTGGCGTTTCTTA
>JAYEOP010000541.1 GCA_034723125.1 Bacteroidota bacterium
AGTAATAACGCAAACAATTATTGCTTCAGAAATTGGTTATATTGATAATGAAGAAAAAGAAAAAATTATTGCCCAATGTGAGCTGATTTCAAAGAAATTATCAAATTTAATTAAATATAGATCAAAACCCCAATCCCAACACCAAAGGCCTAAAACCTAAAACCCAAAACCTAAAACCCAAATAATTTATGAAACACAAAAAAACATTAAACATTATCACAAATTTTTTACTCTATTCAGTTTCTTTTTTAATAATATATTTTATTAAAAAAGGTGGAATAGAGTATAGTAATTTTTATATCAAATATTTTAGCACTTATATTGGTGCTTGGTTTATTTCGTCTATTGTCACTCGAAAATTTACAAAAGCAAAAAGGAATAAATTTTCATCCTATATTAAACCAAATATAAATTCTTTTTTTATTATGTTGGGTGTTTTAGCATTTATATCATTCAAAATTGAAATGATAGATGTTTCTCGTATGGTGTTATTACTTTCAATAACAATTGCATTTTTTATAGAATTATTACTAAAGACATTAAATTATAATTTAAAAATTAGCACAGTATTTAAAAGGCATATTTTCATACCAATCAATATTAATAGTTTTTCTACCTTTTTACTTGGTTTTTTATTGTTGACAGGTACAATTATATTAATGGTGAGATATTGGTTACCTGTTTCGCCAAGTGAAAATTATTTAATTGTTTATGCGGTAATATATTTTATTTGGTTGGTAAGTGCATTTTACACACATCAATTTAACATCTCTGTCAAAGAAAATTATTTTAAAGCAATTTATCCGCATATTAAATCAATGATATTTTTTGTGAGTTTAATGCTTTTTAATTTATTCATATTCAGATTAAATCTGGATAATCAAATAGTAATAATAGAATCCTTACTATTTTTTGTTGGAAATTATTTTATTTTGGTCACTCTTGTTTTTATTATAAAGCATCCACAAAAAACAGACGAAATATCTATAAAATATTTCTCTGTAAACGAAATAAAATCTAATGAAATTCTAATTGATAGCGAGGAGCAGTTTCAAGATGTAAAGCATAAAATTATTTCAACGAAATTGGATAAGATATCATTTAAAGAAAAATTAAAAAATGTTTACCTGAGGAAAAATACAAAAATATTTGAATTTATTAATAAATTGTTAGAAATAGATTCGATTCAGATGGGAAAAACTGAAGTTATTAATTCTGCAAATCCATATAATATCGAGGTTATTCCAGATGAATATCTTGAATTATTCATCAATTTGCGAGAGATAAATGATATACGAAAGATTAATGAATATTTTATTAAAGTAAATGAAAAATTACAATTGAATGGAATTTATATTGGATTATTTGAGCCAAATGAAGGCAGATATTCAAGATATTTAAAAAAATATCCATACTTTATTGCAGTATTTATAAATATTTTTGATTTTATTTGGAAACGAGTGTTTCCTAAGTTGCCGTTTTTACAGAAAATTTATTTTTTATTTACTAATGGAAAAAATCGAGCGCTTTCTAAGGCGGAAGGATTGGGCAGATTATATTATTGTGGATTTGAAGTGATTGGAATTAAACAATTGGATAATTTTGTATATTATATAGCAAAAAAAGTTAGAGAGCCAAAAAGTGATAAAAGCCCATCTTATGGACCACTTTTTAAAATGA
>JAYEOP010000542.1 GCA_034723125.1 Bacteroidota bacterium
TGTTTTATCAATAAAAATAATACTAATGAAACTTAGGATATTAAAAAAACTTTCTTTTGTGATAATTGTTGCAGGAATTGTATTTTTAAATGCATGTCATACTGCATCAATTCCATTGGAAGTACTTTTGCCTGCTGAAATAAACATTCCTCAACACATTGAAAATGTTGCTGTGGCTAATCGTTCATTACCTGCTGATAATAAAAAAGTAACTAATATACTTGAAGGATTATTAACAGGAGAATCACTTTTTGCCGATAGAGTTGGCTCTAATCATTGTATTGAAGGTTTGGTTGAAAAACTTAATACCTCACCACGCTTTGTTGCACTTTTATATGGAGGTGATGAATTGAAAGGGACCGGTACTAAAACATTTGCTACTCCTTTGGACTGGGCTAAAGTTGATGATATTTGTTTGAGAAATAAAGTTGATGCATTAATTTTATTAGAAACATTTGATTCTGATATGCATATTAATAAAGGTTCTAGAAAGGAAAAAAGAACCAAAGATGAAGAAGTTTACTATGTTACTGTTTTTCATGCCGATTTAACTGTAAATGTAAATGCAGGATGGAGAATTTATGACCAAAAAAATCATAGAATTATTGACCAAAAAACTTTTAGAGATGTAAAAAATTGGAGTTCAAAAGGTAATACACCTGATGATGCACTTCACAAACTACCTAATAAAAGAAGAGCAATAAATGATGCAGCAATATTTGCAGGTAATAGGTTCGCTGTTCGTATTTCTCCAACTTGGACACATAGTTCAAGGATATATTACACAGGGAAAATTGATGATTTTAAGCTTGCTAAAAAATATGTGCAAAATAAAGACTGGGATATGGCAATTGCTATTTGGAAACATCATGTTGATGACCCTGAGCCTAAGATTGGAGGTAGAGCTTGTTTTAATATGGGAATTGCCAGTGAAATGAAAGGCGAATTTGATATAGCTCTTAAATGGATGAAAAAAGCATATTACGATTACGATATAAAAAAAGCACAGCAATACATAAATATACTTAACAAAAGAATTATTGACCAGCAAAAACTTGATGAACAAATGGGAAATTAACAATTCCTATATTCATTTAAATTTTCTATTCTTATTCTATTGAAAAAAACAAATCTATTTTTTATTAAAAAATTATAAATAAAAATGACAGGAAAAACATTTGTAGAAAAAATTCTTGATGCTAAAAAAGGAAGCATAGTTTTTAAAAAACCAGATATCGTTTTAACACATGATAATACTGCAAGCATAAAAATAACTTTTGAAAAAATGAAGGGTAAGAAAATAGCTTACCCTGAACAAATGCTTGTTGTACTTGACCATAATGCACCACCAACAAATGCAAAACTTGCAACAAGTTACCAAATAATTCGTGATTTTGTAAAGGAGCAAAAGATAGAAAAGTTTTATGATGCAGGAAAAGGTATTTGTCATCAAATAATGTCTTATCATGCAAAACCTAAGATGCTGATTGTGGGTAGCGATAGCCATACTTGTACAGCAGGAGCTTTTAATTCACTTGCCGCAGGTATTGACAGAACTGAATCAGCAGGGATTTGGAGTAGAGGCGAAACATGGTTTAGAGTGCCTTCTTCAGTTAAAATTATACTTAATGGTAAGCTACAAAAAGGCGTTTATGCCAAAGATATTTCACTTTGGATAATTGGAATGATTGGTTCGGCAGGAGCAAATTATATGTCAATTGAATATCATGGTAATGGTGTTAAAAATCTGTCAATTGCCCAAAGAATGACACTTGCAAATCTTGCTTCCGAAATGGGTGCTAAAAATGCAGTTTTTCCTGCTGATGAAGTTCTTGCTAAATTTTATGGCAAAGACAAAATTGATGGTATTTGGGCTGATGATGATGCTGAATATGAAAAAGAAATTGAAATTGACTTGAGTAAAATAGTTCCAATGGTAGCAGCTCCACATCATGTTGATAATGTAAAAACTGTTTCTGATGTTCAGGGTACTAAACTGAATCAAGGATTAATAGGAACATGCACTAACGGTAGATTAGAAGATTTAAGAATTGCTGCTGATGTTTTGGATGGAAAAAAAGTAAAAGAGGGATTTCAACTGCTTGTAATTCCTGCCTCCAAAGAAATTTACCTTCAAGCTGTTGAAGAAGGAATATTTACAAAATTGATGATTGCAGGTGCTACTATTTTAAGTGCTTCATGTGGTCCTTGTTTAGGAACAGGACAGGGTATTCCTGCTGATGGATTTACAGTTATTTCTACGGCTAACAGAAATTTTAAAGGAAGAATGGGTAATCCGAAATCTGAGATTTACCTTGCTTCACCTGCAACAGTTGCCTATTCGGCAATAAGAGGAAAAATTACTGACCCTAGGGGAATAGAAGCTAATGATAAATTTCCTTATGAGAAAAAACAAAGTTCTACAATTGAAATTGCAAAAGATGAGCAAAGACGCAAAAATGCTGTTTGGAATTACTCTGATGTTGACAATCTGAATACTGACCAAATGTTTGCAGGTAACTTGACATATAATGTATTAAGTTCAGACCCTGAGGCAATAATGCCTCATCTCTTCAAAGGTTTTGATGAAAGTTTTTCTGATAATGCACAAAAGGATGATGTAATAGTTGCAGGAGATAATTTTGGATGTGGCAGTTCACGTGAGCATCCATCAGTTGGTTTAGCTCATTTAGGAATCAAAGCGATTATTGTAAAATCGGTTAACAGAATTTTTTACAGATCAGCAATTAATCAAGGGCTTTTCTTGATTGTAAATAGTGAAATTGTTGATAAATACAAAGACGGTGATAAAATTGATATTGATTTTGAAAATGGAATAATTGCCTTAAATAATCAAGAATATAACATACCTCCATTACCCGAAAAACTTATGGAGATTATTGAGAAAAAGGGACTTGTAAACTGGATAAAAGATAACTCTTGAATATCTGATAGGTTGGAAAATGCGGATATTAACCTACAATAAATAATCATGAAAATTATCTTTAGAAACTATGTTTAACTTATTAACTTTATATTTTTCAATAAAACTATTTGGGAGTTTTATTTTTCCCTTTAGTTTCCATTTGAATTCAAAAGTTTCTAATTTCCCATCATTTTCCTCTATTAAATCTATTTCAGCACCATCATACGTTCGCCAAAAATAATAATTTGTAAAAGGTTGTTTGATACTGTTAAGTTTTATCCGTTCTGAAATACAAAAGTTTTCCCATAAGGCACCTAAATCATTTCTGTTTTGAATAGGAGTGAAATTATTAATCAAAGCGTTTCTAATACCTAAGTCATAAAAATAATATTTCTTACTTTTTTTGATTTCATTTCTTAGATTGTTGCTGTATGAATTGAGACTAAAAATAACAAAGGTTTTTTCAAGTAAATCAAGGTATTTAATAACAGTATTAACAGAGACTTTACAGAAATTAGCTAATTCATTAAAGGATACTTGCGAGCCTATTTGTAAAGCAATGGCTTTTACTAATAATCTTAAAATATCAGCATTTCTTATATTTTCATGGGAAAGGACGTCTTTGAAAAGATAATCTGAAGATAGTGCATTTAGTTTTTCTTTTTTTTCTAATAATGGCAATTCTATTATTTCAGGATACATTCCAAATAATAAGAAATTATTTAATTGTTCTTTGACCCACAACCATTCATTTTTTTCTTTGATTTCTGAAATCATCAAAGGATAAAGATGGAATTTTATGTTTCTACCTGTTAATGGTTCTACAATTTTGTTTGATAATTCAAAACTACTGGAACCTGTAGCTATGATTTTATACTTATTACCTAATTCATCATAAACTAACTTCAGAATTTTGCCAATATTATTTATATTTTGTGCTTCATCAAGTGCAATATATTTTTTATTTTCAAAAAGCATTTCTATTTGTGAAAGATCTTTTGTTGAAAATATATCATGAACTAAACTCCTTTCACAGTTT
This sequence comes from Bacteroidota bacterium, assembly GCA_034723125.1. Classification (NCBI taxonomy): domain Bacteria; kingdom Pseudomonadati; phylum Bacteroidota; species Bacteroidota bacterium. The sequence goes on from JAYEOP010000542.1 coordinate 3,966, forward strand.
AAAATAAGTGCATTAGGATTGTCTTTCAAAAATTCTTCAAGAAGTGTTGTTTTTCCTACTTGTCTTGCACCGTATAAAATAATTATATCTTTATTATCTAATCTGTCTTTAATTTTTTGAGTTAATCTTCGTTTAAACATATTTTTTTTTAGAGCAAATATAATAAATTAAGCCTAATTTGTTCAGTTATTTGAATAAATTAAGCCTAATTTGTTCAGTTGTTTGAATAAATTAAGCCTAATTTGTTCAGTTGGTAATTTTGATTTTAAATAAAGAAGTAAGTTTTCTTAGCCTACTATCTTGGTTTTAAGCCTAATAGCTTGTATTCTAATATTTCTTTAAAATAATTTCTGAAATTTCCGGTCTTATTCCTATTCTTCCTAAAAATCCTATAACTCCTAAGCCTGTGTTTACATACAAATATTTCTCTTTCTCTTTGTACAATCCACTCCAATATTTGTATTTCAAACTAATTGGACTACATTTAAATTTTCCAATATCTATTCCAAATTGTCCTCCGTGGGTATGACCTGAAAGTGTTAAATTTATGTCATAATTTTTTGGAACAATTTCATATTCCCAATGTTCTGGATCGTGTGAGAGTAATATTTTAAAAGTGCTTTTTGCAGTATTTTGCATTGCTTTATCAAGATTACCATAAATCTTGTAAGGAGGTGTTCCCCAATTTCCAACTCCAAGTATCTCAATGGAATCATTGTTGATTTTTATGCTTTTAGATTGGTTTTCTAAAACGCTAAAGCCCATTTGTTCTTGATATTTTTTTAAAAGTGAAATTGAATTATCTTTTTTGTCTTGAGTGTAACTTAAAATATAATCAGCGTAATCGTGATTGCCTAAAATTGAATACATTCCGTATTTCGCATTTAATTTACTGAATATTTTCACTTGGTTTTTTGCTTCACGACCTGTAAAATTTACCATATCTCCTGTAAAAACAATTATATCGGGTTTTAGATTATTTATAATATTTATTGCTTCTTCAAAGGTATTTTCTTTTTTAAAACTACCAAAGTGAGTGTCGGAGAATTGAACAATTTTAAACCCTTCAAAAGCAGGAGGGAGGTTTTGGCAAACTACTTCTGTTGTTTTTATTTTGAAATTGTATTTTTGAATAAGAATAGAATGTAATATAATTATAAAAAATATAACATTTAAAATTAAACCGATTTTTAGGAAGTACTTACGTATCAGATAATTTGATGTAACATTTCTTTTAAGAAGTTTAATTAATGAAAATTTTATAAAGGTAAGGACATCACGCATTAAAATAAAAATACTGAAAATAATTTTGGGAAAATAGTTTAAGATAAATAAAGTAATTATTAAAAAATAAACTCTTGACCTAAGATAATCATCGGGTTTTGCTCCCTTTCTTAAAAAAAAGAAAAATATTAATCCTGCAAAAACCAGAAAAATTATCCAATGAAAAATAAAGGCTGTTCTACGAATTAATTTGTTTTTTAAATCTTTGTAAAGTATTCGTACTCCTCTATTTATATAAACATCTATAAGTAATGCAGAAATAAGAAAAATAATAATCTTTATTGAAATATTAAGCTCTGAATATGCAGAATAACCGTATGCCATTTTTTGTACAATGATTTTTTAGAGCAAAGGTAAATATTTCAGCAATCATTTTACTTATGAAATTTGAATGTTGTTTTTGAAAGTTGTATTTTTACCTCAAAAAAAATATTGCTATGAAATACTCTCTTATCATATTTTTGATTCTTTTATCCTTTTTAGTTAATGCTCAAGAAAATATAACTGATACAATTGCTACTGCTGATACTGCAATTGCTGAAAACGTTTTAAATGCATTTAATAAAAAATATCCTAAAGGCGATTTGAATGAATGGAAAATGGATGGTGATAATTATATTATTACGTTTTACAGTGATAATAAATGGTATGACGTAAGTTTTTCTAACAAGGGGAAATGGCTGAACACTTACATTATTATTGATTATGAAAGACTTCCTGATGCTGTTGTGAAATCTTTTGAAAAAACAAAATTCAATGATTTGGAGATAAAAAAAGTAGTAGTTATGGATAATCCTGATGAAAAACTATACAAAATTTATGTAGTTGATTATGACGATAATGAAACAGAGTTAATTTATACGGAAGAAGGGAAATTGCTTTAAGGGGGTTGACTTGACAGTAAGCAGTAAGTATCCTTAGATTATTGGAATTAGTGAGCAAAAAACAAATGGGAAAAGAGATAATTAGTAAAATTGATACCAAAAAATTTGCTATTATTATTTTAGTATTAGCATCATTTTATATAATTGTTTTTCAAAAAACCAATATAGGTTTTCAAGCAGGACATAACGGATTTTTATCTTCTCATGGGATTACAATTGCCAAAAATTTATCTTCAAAACACAACTTTTTAATGTTTCATAAAATGTCATTAGATAAAGAAGGAAATAGTATTTATTCTGCCTATAATTCTTTCCCTATAACTACTTTTGCCATTATAAAATTATCAATGCTTCCATTTCCTGATAATTTGAGTAATCAAATTTTTATTGCACGAAAAATAATACTTCTATTTTTTTGTAGTGGAATGTTTATAGCTTTTTTTATTTTTTTTGAATTTACAAAAAAAGCTCTGCTATCATTATCAGTTGTTTTATTTTCCTATTCCTCATTTTATCTCACTTTTTATAATGACATGATTTTTAACGATGTAATGACATTATTTGCTTGTTTACTGATTGTCTATGGATTTATTATTTATTCAAAATACGGGAAATTCAAACAACTGATTGTTAAAGTGCTAATTGGAATTTCTTTTGGATGGCAGGTATATGCACTTTTGTTTCCATATATCGCTATTGATTTTTTTATAAAAATTAAAAACGAAAGATCGATAAAAGCAGTGTTCAAAAGTAATTTATTTAAACTTGCAATTATTGCTTTTATTTATGGTACTGTTTTATTGGGAATTAATTTAGTTAATGAACAAAAAATGACAGGAAATTCTTTTAAGGAATTAAGTACTTTTAAATCAGCAAAAATCAGACTTGGAGCCGATGATGAATTAAATAGAGAGTTTCAGTCTAAATTATCTTGGGGGAATTTTATATTTCAACAAACAGATAGGATTTTTCATACAATTGTGCCTCATGGTATTTTTTCCATAACTAATAATAACAAATCAGTAAAAAATATAAAAAGAGTATTTGTGCTTCTATCTTTGTTATTTTGCTCTATATTTATTTATTACTCTAAAGAACGTCAACTGTTAATAACCCTTTTTAGTTTTGGTTTTATTTGGTCATTTCCTATGCGGCACTTTACATTTTTTCATAATTTTCAAAGCATTTATTATATTGGAATTTCAATGATATTTTATCTCGCTCTGATAAAATCAATATCCAAATTAAAGCATTCTTATTATTACATTTTTTATGTTTTGCTTTTTTCTTTAATTACATTTTATTATTCAAATAATATTTTAAATAGATCAAAAATCCGTTATTCTCAATCAAATAATTGGATTACTAATGACTTTCAAAATATTTATGATAAGATTGGAAAAGGAAACACAATATTTATAGATGGAGAATATTCAACAATTGCCGGAGGACGACATGCTGTTGCCTTTTATTTATCAGGGAATTATATTCAAGATAAAATAGAAAGTAGTGAATATATTATTTC
>JAYEOP010000543.1 GCA_034723125.1 Bacteroidota bacterium
TTAAATATTTTAACAGTATCTGCTCGTGATAATGCTTGTCCTGTTTATGGGTTAACATCCAGAGCTTATAAAATTTATGTTCATCCAAAGGCTGAGGCTCAATTTTCTACAACTAATAACGGATGTGGAGAATACATTTTCAATGCTATACCAAATACCAATACGGTTTTGACTTACGATTGGCATATTTTTAATGAAATAAGTATCTCAAATAAATCCTTTACTTATAATTTTCAAAAACCGGGAATTTATCCTTTTTCTCTAACAGTTTCAAATATCGCAGGAGACACTTCAATTTATTACGATACTTTGATTACAGATACTTTCCTTTATGCAGATTTACCAAATGATACAAATATTTGTTCTGGCGATAGCCTAAGCATTTCTGCACAAATCTTTAATAATCAAGGATATACTTCTATAAATTGGAACACAAACGACACAACACAAACAATTCAAACAGCACAATTATTTCAAGATAAAACATATACGGTAACTGTTCAGGATCAATCAGGTTGTTCGTTTACAGCACAAACAAAAGTAACTGTAAACACTATAAATGTTAACCTTGGTCAGGATATTGGATTTTGCATATTCGATAGCATTAGTTTAGATGTCAACTATATTTTAAACGGAGGTAATTCATCTTCTTTGGAATGGACAAAATTGTACGATACAAATTTCACAAAAAACAAAAAGAATATAATAATTCATGATTCCGGAACTTACATCTGTAAAATAATTGATGACTTTGGATGTTTTGATTCCGACTCAATTTTTGTTACTCAATATCCATTACCAAACGTTTATACCTTAGATGAAGATAGTATTTGTTCAGATGAACAACAATACATTCTTAATGGCAAAGCATTTCCATTGTCAGGTGTTTGGACAGGACAAGGAATAATAAAACAAAATTCGAATTATATTTTTGATTTAAATAATGTTACTCTTTTCAATGGTAAAAAATTCACATTCAACTATTTATTTACTGATTCTAACAATTGCAAAAATTCAGATTCATTTAGTTTTAGAGTTTTTAAATCACCTGAAAATCTAAATGCCGGAGATGATTTTAAATTATGTAAAGCAGACACTATTATTCAATTAACAGCTACTCCAATCGGAGGTTATTGGACAGGTAATTTTGTTGACTCTACAGGAAACTTTTCTGTAAATCAGGCAACATTAGGAATTAATAAACTTACCTACATTGTTGGAATGCCTCATTGTCCAAAATATGATACAGTTAATATTGAAGTAATGACAATTCCAAATATTCAAATTAATCCATCAAATAATAAATACAAAATGTGCAAAGAGGAAGGATTAGTTTTTATAAACCATTCTCCTATCGGTGGCACTTACGGTGGTTACTGGACTGGTACCGTTAACAAAAACGGACTTTTTGATGCAAACACTAATTTAGGTAATTACCAAATAGCATGGCATTTTACCAACAACAACGGCTGCTACAATGCCGATACAATAACTCTTTCGGTTGTTGAACCGACAATTACAATTGACAAATCAAATCCAATTATTTGTAAAAATAATTACTATGAATTAAATGCACAATTCGAAAATGCTCAATCAATGCTTTGGTCAAAAGGACAACAAGCAGATGGAATTTTTGATGGTAATCAAAATAATATTTTTATTAAATATTTACATGGAAA
>JAYEOP010000544.1:0-1598 GCA_034723125.1 Bacteroidota bacterium
ATCCTGAATCCTGCATCTCCTTTCCTGAAAAGCAAAAGTTTCATGAAATACAAAACAGGCGAAAATTATATTTGTATTTTTGTAAAAAAAATAAACAATGAAAAAATTCGGTATTTGCCATTTATCATTCTTCCCTTTAAGAAAAGAGGCTAATCATCGTTCTGAGAATGTATCACAAGTTTTATTTGGTGAAGTATTTGAAATATTGGAAGAGAAATATGCTGAGTGGTTTTTTGTAAAATTAGCTTTTGATGGATATTTAGGATGGATAAATACTAATGAATTGCAATATTTGAGTGAAAAGGAATTTAAAAAAGTAAACAATGAAAAAAAACATTATTCATCAGAAGCTATTGCAATAGGTGATAGCAATGAAAGGATTTTGCATCTTGGCTTTGGTAGTTATTTACCTTTGTGGAACGGAAAGAATTTTTACATTGGAGCAAAAGAATTCAGCCTTAGAGGAGAGCTGTTAAAAGCAGATAAAAATAATAAAAACCTCCTTGAAAGTATTGCTTATAAATTATTAGAAATTCCATATTTGTGGGGAGGAAAAAGCTCTTTTGGTTTTGATTGTTCAGGATTTACACAAAGTTTGTTTAAAATTGCAAATATTAATTTACCAAGAGATGCCTCACAGCAAGCAAAAATTGGAAAAGAAATAAATATTGAAGAAGCAAAAGTTTTTGATCTTGCTTTTTTTGAGGAAAATCAAAAAATTACTCATGTTGGAATACTATTAAAAGACAAAAAAATAATTCATGCTTCAGCTAGTGTTAGAATTGATGATTTTGATGAAAAAGGAATTTTCAATTCGCAATTAAAAAAATACACTCACCATCTTAAACTTATCAAAAGGATTTTCTAAAAATTTATTCTTACTTTAGGCAACAATTTTTTTAATCTGTCTATTTCAGCCTGATTTATAGGATTGTATTGCAAGTGTAATTCTTTAAGATTTTTTATTTCAGTAATTTTGTCAGGAACTTTATGAATATTATTTTCGGCAAGTATTATTACCTCCAAGTTTTCAAGTCGTTTTAAAATGCTAAGCACCTGCCTCAAATTAATATTTTTATTAAAAGACAAATCAATTCTCTCAAGGTTTTTTACCCTTGCAACACTGCTGGGCAATTGTTTTAACATGTTATCACTCAGATTAATTTCTTTAAGACTTTTTAATTTAAAAAAATTACGTGATGCAGTTCTAAAATTCATGTTTCTGCTAAAAGAAAGATCTAAATATTCAAGATTTTTCAACCTTCCAATATCTCGTGGTAGTGTTTTAAATTTGTTTCCCGACAAATCAAGTTTCTGCAAATTTTTAAACTTTCTGATTTCTTTTGGTAATTCTCGCAAATTTGATTTTGAAAGGTCTAACTTATAAACTTTATGAGGTTTCTTTAAAGCCTCCTCCATTGATTTATATTCTTTTGCACGCTTTAACTTTTTATCATTTAATAAATTCTGAGAAAATATATTTTGTCCAAAAAATATAAAAATCAGTAAAAGTAATAAAAATTTGCTATTCATGTGTCTCATTTTTTACTTCAAAAATAAGAATAATTAGTTGAAAGTTAGCAATTGAATAATTGATA
>JAYEOP010000544.1:1698-7636 GCA_034723125.1 Bacteroidota bacterium
AATCTATATCTTCAAACTCTCCCAACTTTCTATTTTTTTGCACATTATCCCAGTTAAAAATTCTTCCGTTCATAGAAATATAAACTCCATTTTCTAATGTTTGAACAAAAGCAAGCGAGCTACCAAGATTAAAAAGTCCGTCTGAACTACCAAATTTATAAGGAATCATTGCACCTGTAAGTATAATACATTTATCTTTCAATTTCGATTTTGCAATAAATTTTGCCGTTTCAACTATTGAATCTGTTCCGTGAGTAATTAGAATTTTGCTTTCTTTAGTATTTACACAGTTTGTAACAATAATATCTCTATCAGAATCAGTCATTTCTAGGCTGTCAATCATCATTAATGTACGAATGCTAACATCTACTTTTGACCTGCCTAATTTCAACATTTCAGGAAGATGAGAATCTTTAAAAAAAAGTTTTCCATTTAACTCGTTGTACTCCTTATCAAAAGTACCTCCTGTAATAAAAATTTTTATTGTCATTCTTTGGTTTTACTTTTCTTCTTTTGTTTTATTCTTAGGTTTTTTAGCCACTTTTGTTTTTGTGTCTGTGGTTTTATCTTCAATCTTAGGTTTAGGCTTAGGTTTAGGCTTAGGTTTAGTTTTCGTTTTAGTCGCCTTAACTTCAACCTTATCCTCTTCAAATGGTCGTTTTCCAATAAGGTTCTCCATATCGCTTTTAAATATTGTCTCTTTCTCTAGTAATGCTTTTCCTATTTTTATAAATTCATTTTTTTTGTCAATTAATAATTTTTTTGCTCTTTGAAATGATTCTTCAATAATTTTTCTAGTTTCCTCATCAATTAACTCAGCGGTTTTTTCAGAATATGGTTTGTGGAAATTGTATTCATTTTGAGGATCATGAAAAGAAACATTACCTACTTTATTGTTCATTCCATAAATGGTAACCATATCATAAGCTATTCTGGTAACTCTCTCAAGATCGTTTTGTGCACCTGTAGATATTTTATTAAAAATTATTTCTTCAGCGGCTCTTCCTCCAAGTGACATACACATCGAATCAAGTAATTGCTCTGTTGTGTAAAGAAATTGTTCTTTGGGAAGATATTGAGCATAACCAAGTGCGGCAATGCCTCGTGGTACAATTGACACTTTCAGTAATGGTGCAGCATGTTCAAGAAACCACCCTACAATAGCATGTCCTGCTTCGTGATAAGCAACAATTTTCTTTTCATCAGGAGCAATAATTTTTGTTTTCTTTTCAAGTCCTCCGATAACACGGTCAATGGCATCTTGAAAATCTTGCATATTTACTTGTTTTTTGTTTTTTCGTGCAGCAATTAAAGCAGCTTCATTACAAACATTAGCAATTTCAGCACCTGCAAATCCAGGAGTTTGCTCAGCAAGAGTAATGCTTTTTACATCTTTAGAAAGTTTTTTAAGAGGTTTTAAATGAACGTTAAAAATATGCTCTCTGCCATTAAGGTCAGGTCTGTCAATAGAAATTTGTCTATCAAAACGTCCCGGACGAAGTAAGGCTGTATCAAGTACATCAGGTCGGTTTGTTGCTGCAAGAATTATAATTCCTGAATTCATTGTAAAGCCATCCATTTCCGAAAGTAATTGATTAAGAGTACTTTCTCTTTCATCATTTCCCCCTTGAACCATAGTTTTACCTCGAGCTCTACCAATAGCATCTATTTCATCAATAAAAATAATACATGGAGCTTTTGATTTAGCTTTGTTAAAAAGATCTCGGACACGTGAGGCACCTACACCAACAAACATTTCAACAAAATCGGAACCTGACATTGAATAAAAAGGAACATCAGCTTCACCTGCTACTGCTCGTGCCAATAACGTTTTTCCTGTACCCGGAGGTCCTATAAGCAAAGCACCTTTTGGAATTTTTCCTCCCAAAGAGGTATATTTTTTTGGATTTTTAAGAAAATCAACAATTTCCATTACTTCTACCTTCGCTTCTTCCAAGCCTGCAACATCAGAAAAGTTAACATTAACCTTTGAATCTTTTTCAAAAAGTGTTGCTTTACTTTTACCAATATTAAATATTTGTCCGCCACCTCCTGCTCCACCTGAGAATTTTTTCATAATAAAAAACCATAGCAAAACAAATAATCCTAAGGGAATTATCCAACTGAATATTTCACGGCTCCAGTTTTCCTTGTGTTTAAAGGTAATTGATATTTCATCAACTAAACTATTTTCAACTAATACTTTATCAACGTTTTCCTTAAATGTTTTGGAAGCCTCAGGCCAATTAAATTGGTAGTGAGGTCCTTCATTTGTTGAAGATAATGGATTATCTTTTAAATCTTTATATTTTCCACTTGATAAAGCAGTTTTCTTTAAAAAAACTTGTATTTGTTCATTATTAATAACTTCAAACTTTTGTACATGTTCTTCCTTTATCATTTTTTTTACTTCCATCCAGTTTGTTTCCTGAGCAAAATCTGAAGGGAAAAAATATGTTGCAAAAAGGAAAACACCTATTATTGCATAAATCCAATAAAAATTAAACTTTTGAGGTTTTTTTGACATTGGTTTTTTAGCATCTTTCTTAGGATTAGTTTTAGTGCTTTTCTTTTTGGTTTTTGTATCTTTAGGATTCTTTACCATTTCTATTTTCTAGTTATTATCTTTGCTTAAATTATTATCGTAAGTTTTTATAATGCTATCTCCCCATAGTTTTTCAAGGGCAAAAAAATCACGTTTTTCTTTTATAAAAACGTGAATTACAAAGTCGAAGTAGTCTAGCAATATCCATTCCCTATTCTCAAAACCTTCCTTTACAAGGGGCTTCTCATTAGCGGTTTTACTAACATTCTCAATTATAAATTTTGCGATTGATTCTATATGAGTTCCTGAGGTACCATGGCAAATAATGAACATATCGGTAACTGCATTTTTCAAAGCTCTTAAGTCAAGTGTTGTAATATCCAATGCTTTCTTTTCTCTCATTGAATCAATAATACAATGCTGTAAAAACTGTTTTTTTTCTTTGTTTTCTTTCATTAAAAAAAATGAATTTTTAATTTTACTGCAAAAGTAAAATTTTATTTTCAAATGGACTAAACAAATAATTGATTAGTAGTTTTATAAAGTGTAAATATTTTCAAACTAAGCCGCCATAGAATTCAATTGTAATTGAAAATATTCAGATAGACCTTAATAAATTGCGAATAATCAGAAATATTCAAGTGTAACTGAATATTTGCAAAAACATTGTTTTAGTATAAATTGGTTAAAACATAATGATTTATTAACTATCGTATTTTTTAATAAATTTTTCTGCAAGTATTACTAATGATTTACTTCCAATAAACAATGGTGTTCTTTGGTGAAGTTCTGTTGGTTGAATATCTAAAATATCAACTCCATGACCATCAGTTGCTTTACCTCCTGCTTGTTCAATAATAAAAGCCATAGGATTATTTTCATACAATAATCTCAATTTTCCTTTGGGGGCTTTTTTCGTATTAGGATAAATAAAAATTCCACCTTTTAAAAGATTTCTATGAAAATCGGCAACTAAAGTTCCAATATATCTTGAAGAAAAATTTCCAATATCTTGCCTTGCATCTGTTTGAAGATAGTTAAGAAATTGTTTAACACCCTCAGAAAAATCAGCATAGTTTCCTTCATTTATAGAGTAAATCTTTCCATTATCAGGAATAGTAATATTTGAATGTGAAAGGCAAAATTCACCAATAGAAGGGTCTAATGTAAATCCGTTTACACCATTTCCTGTTGTGTAAACCATCATTGTTGATGAACCATAAATAATATAACCTGCCGCAACTTGGTTATGACCTTTCTGCAAACAATCCTCTCTTGTTCCTGGTCCGTTTACATCAGAAATTCGTCTATAAATTCCAAAAATAGTACCTATTGATGCATTTACATCAATATTTGAAGAACCGTCAAGTGGATCAAAATTTACAACATATTTTGGTTTTGATGATTCTAAATTATTTATTTGTACAAAATCATCATTTTCTTCTGAGGCAATAGCACAACACTCTAAGCCTCCCTTTAAAGCAGCAATTAGTTGTTTATTTGCATAAATATCTAATTTTTGAACATTTTCACCTTGCACATTTGTTTGATCGGCTGAACCAAGAATATTTAAAAGACCTGCTTTATTTACTTCTCTATGGACTATTTTTGCTGCTGTTCCAATATCACTAAGCAAACTACTAAGATCTCCAGTTGCAAATGGAAAATCTTCCTGTCTTTGATTTATAAATTGATTTAAAGTTTTTACCCCTGTAAACATAATTATTTTATTTATTTTTGTGAGCAAATATTATGATTTTTTATTGGAAATAAAAATGATTTTATAATAAAAATTAAATTAATTATATGAAGGTTTTCAAATTTGGTGGTGGTGTTATTAAGGATGCAGAATCTATTAAACTTTTAGCCAATATTTTAATTGAATATTCGTATCACAAAATTATAGTTGTAATATCAGCAATGGGAAAAACAACTAATGCACTTGAGGAGGTTATAAATAAGAGCTTAGAAAAGGATTCTAATTTTGATATTGAGTTATTTGAAATTGAACAATATTTTAAAAAAATCATTACTAATTTATATGATACAGAAGCAACGGAAGCTCAAATACAATTAAAACAATATTTTGCCGAAATTAGATACAAAATAGAAAAACATAAAAATAGTCGTTATGATTTTTACTATGATCAGATAGTTGGTTACGGAGAAATAATTTCAAGTGTAATTATTAGTAATTATTTAAAATCAACAGGACTTAAAAACAAATGGATTGATGCTCGTGATATTATTAAAACAACAGGTAAAAACCGAATGGCTGAAATCCTTGAAGACAATACAGTGCATCATGTCCGACAAAGTATTTCACTTGAAATAAGTGAAAAATTATTTATCACTCAAGGATTTATTGGTGCTGATGATGAGGAGAATATGACAACTTTGGGACGTGAGGGTTCAGATTATTCTGCAGCAATTATTGCAAGCTCAATTATGGTTGAAGAAGTTGTTTTTTGGAAAGATGTAAATGGAGTTTTTAATGCCGACCCTAAGTTTTATTTTGATGCAATTAGTATTAATGAAATGTCCTATGATGATGTATTTGAACTAAGTAAACTTGGTGCTAAAATAATTCATCAAAAAACAATACAACCGTTAAAAGAAAAAAACATCCCTTTTGAAATTAGAAAATTTACGTTTCCGCTTCAAAGAGGAACAATTATAAAAGAGGTAGTTGAGAATGAAATGAATTTCCCTTTAATTATAAAAAAAGAAAACCAAGCTATTTTAACTGTACTCAGAAAGGATAAAAATACATTTACTATTGATGACAGAAAAATATTATCAAAATATTTTTACAAACTTGATTTTGACCCTGATTTTTTAAAATTTACAGATATTAAACTTATTACTTGCATTAAAGATGAAAAGAATAGAATAGTAACTTTTTTTAATGCTGTTAAAAAGAAATTCAAACTCTTTTATACTAAAAATGTGAATCTTCTTATTATTAAAAATCACAATGATGAATTAATAGAAGAATTGACAAAAAATAAAAAGATTTTACGTATTGTAAAAGAGGGAGATAGAATATATATCGCTTATAGAGATTAGCATTATTTAAAAAATAATTCAAAGAAAAAAAAACTGTTTGTTTTAAGAAAAAAATATTTTATATTTGCACAAAATTTTAAGTGATGACTAGAAAAAAATTAACGACAAAAGAATACAAATTAAGACTTAAAGCTCGTAAAAGAAGAGTATTATTAAGAAAAGCTTCTTCAAAAGGATTTAAACGTCCTGAAGGCTTTGATGATGTACCGGAAGCTACTAAAGAGGACAAAATTCCTGAACCAAAAACAGAAACAAGCACTGAAAAGATAGCAGATAAAACTCCAGAGCCTAAGAAAGAAGCAAAGCCAAAAGAAGAAAATAAAA
>JAYEOP010000545.1 GCA_034723125.1 Bacteroidota bacterium
ATTCCTTTTTAGTTTTTTAACTTTTAGTTTTTAGTCCTCAGTTCGCAGGATGTGCTTGCCTGAATAGGGTTGACTTTTTTTGTTAATTTTCCTCTGCGTTTCTGCGACTCTGCGTTTAAACAAATAAACAAATCAACAAAACTTGTCCGTATGGATAAATAATTCTTCTTTGCGTTCTTTGCGTCTTTGCGTGAAAATATAAACAAATCAACAAAACTTGCGACACGAAGTTAGTTCGTATGAGTCCGTACGACCGTAGGAAGTACGTCTGGATGAATAACCACATTTTATCATTTATCATTCATCATTCATCATTATTTTTCCCCTATCTTTGAATTCAAATGAGTAAGCTGAAAATTAGTAATCGGATATATTATTTTGTTATAATTGTATTAGCATCCCTTTTGGGAATTTTATCCAGAAAATATTCTGCACAACTTCCTTTTTTTATTGCTGAATACACTGGTGATACAATGTGGGCTTTGGCTGTATTTTTTGTTTTTAGATTAGTTTTCAACAATAAAAAATCTATTAGTATTGCTTTTTATTCTTTGATTTTCTCAGTAGTTATTGAAGTAAGTCAAATCTATAAAGCAAATTGGGTTGATACTATCAGGCAAACAACAATCGGTGGATTGATTTTAGGTTTTGGTTTTCTTTGGTCGGATATTTTTTGTTATCTCTGTGGGATTTTAATTGCTTTGTTTATTGAGTGTTTTATTATTCCTCATTTTGAATCCTTAAAAAAAATGAAGCGTTCTAAATAATTTCTAAGGTTCCGTATTCATGTCAGGAATTATTGAGCTTGCAATTACCGAATCAAGGAAATGTTTATAAGTTTCATATTTTAATTTTGTATTTATTGCTCCTCTAATAATTTTTACAATTGAATCGTTCACAATTATCATGTTCATTGGAACACAATCCGGTTCTTTAATATTATTTCGATAATACAAATTCCTTAAAGAAGATTTTAATCCATTAATTTTATAATATGTTTCATATTTATAACGTAATTTTTCATTGTATTCCTTTTTTGTTCTAAATTCCCCCTCATCAATTGAATCATAAATTGTTAAAGCAATCCATTCAAAATATTCCTTTGTTGAATCATACAATTTATTACATATATATATCTGACGATATGAATAGATACAATAAATGTCATAAAATGTTAGGAAATAATTTTTTTGCAATAAATATGTTGAATCATGAGTATAATTACTAATGAAAACTGAGGGTTTAACATTTAAATCTACCTTAAATTTTTCTACTTCTTCCCACTCACCTGACACAATTGTTATCCATCCACATCCACTTAAAAACAGCAAGTTTATTAGTATTATTTTTACAAAAATATTTTTCATTTTATTTTTTTTTAAAAGGGCATCATAAAATATAATTTAAATTTTAAAAAAAGTTATTTTCTTTTTTACAAAAAGGTTCTTCCTAAATATAAAACAAACCTAATGCAAATCAATTTTCTTTACAATTAATTTCAAGTAAACCCAAAAATCGTCCTTCTCAAAACTGATATTAAATAGTTTATCCTAACGATTACATTGGTTTTTTCCCCTCCTTTTGTTGAAAGTTTTATTTTAAAGAAACTTATTTCACTAACAACAAATAATTCAAACGGAAGATAAACAAAATACAAAATCCATAACTCACTG
>JAYEOP010000546.1 GCA_034723125.1 Bacteroidota bacterium
CAAATTGCCTTCGTAATTCTCTTAAACTCCAATTATTTTCAATTGCTTCAATTTCGTAGAATTTTCTTTCTTCAAGGTTGTCTATTCGCAATAAAGACAAATAATGAGACCAACTTAATTGAAAATTTATAGTTTTATCAAGCCCATTTTTAGATTTAACAGACAGTGTCTGCTGTTTTCTATAAACAGTATAAAAATTCTTCATTTGTTGAAGATTAGTTACAGAAAACCCCTTTCCAAATTCAGTATTTAGCTTATTAGATAACTCTTTCAGTATTTGTTTTCCGTATTCAGCACGCTCTTTCCCATTTTGTTCCTCTTCAACAATCATTCTTCCTATCTCAAAATAAGTATAAACCATTGTTCTATTAACTGTTTGGGCAACGCTCTTTCGTGCATTCTTTAATAATTCAGCAACTTTGTTATAAAAGTCAGTTGTTTGTATATTATAATCAATCTTCGTCATTTAAAATTCCTTTTTTGCAATCATTTGCAATCATTATTTTTTAATTACTATAATTTAATAATTAAAATTATATAAACATAGATTTTTTTTGAAAAGCTTTTTCATTTTCATTATTCTGAAACGGAAACAGTGGGCTTCCGAAAGATTTGAAATTTATAAAAAGTATGCTCTTGAATATGCTTTTATGTTGAAAATACTTGGAATAAAAAAATAATTGTTGTTTCAATAATATAATATACTTATATTTATATTGATATTAAGGATATGGGAAAATTTTTTAACAAAAAAAAGGAGAAAATTATGAGAAAACGAATTTTAGCAATTGTTTTGCTACTTTCACTTGCCATCTTTTTTGCAGGATGTACCAGCAAATTAGGTAGTGAATGTTGCCCAACTGACGGGCGCGTAGTTGGATCAATTCACGGAACACTTCGTGACGCTACTGACAATGAACTTTTAGAAGATGTAGAAATCATGTATAGTGTCGGTGGAAAAATCAAAACAACACAAACTAACGAAATGGGATACTATGCGATAACTAACTTGTATCCAGGCAACTATGAATTAACATTCTATAACAAAGAGAATTATGCAATTGGTAGAGTCACAGTGAACATACCACTTTTATCAGCAATCGGTGTAGATGATATGCCAACCGGTGAAGATTTTTATTATAGTGTAAAACAAGACATGGATCTTTACGAGAAAACATCCGGACTTACTGGAACTGTCTATGCAGAACAAACTGACGAAAGCACAATCTTAGCTCCAAATGTAATAGTGATTGCTGATTTTATATCTTATGATTTATCAATTGATGAATTTACTACTACAACAAATAGTTCCGGTGTATTTTCATTTGACAGCTTACCTGCTACACCAAATGTGACAATAAAAACACTACCTTACTCAAATAGTTCTTATAGTTATTCAGTTTATACTACAGCTGAAACCTTAAAACCAGATGCAATTATGACCGCACGAGACATTATACTTTCAATTGTTCCTGCTACACCTTTTATAGTATCGAACAATTATGAACTTGATGATTTTGGTATTACTGAAGATATTGTAATCACATTTTCTAAAGAAATGGTTACGGGAACATTTGATGTTGATTTATATGATGGTGTAAATGTTGTGGAACACTCTCTATCTTGGAGTAATGGCGTAACATTAACTATTCATCCTTATGCTCCAC
>JAYEOP010000547.1 GCA_034723125.1 Bacteroidota bacterium
CGTAACACATAACTTTAAGTACTTTAGGCACTCTAGGCACTTTAAGTACTTCTTTTTGTTTATTCGGATTGACTGCGAACTGTTGACTGCCGTCTGTTGACTGCCGACTGTGGACTCGTAATTTGTTTATTCGTAACACATAACTCTAAGTACTTTAGGCACTCTAGTGTCAAGTCAATCGTCAATTGACGGATAAAGTCTTTTTAATTTTATTCTTGATTTTTTTATTGTAAATCTCCAGTTTATTTTGCAATTTTTATTGTTTCTGAAATTTTGCCAAGCTTCAACTTCTTGCTTTACAGTATCAATATTATCAATCCTTCTATTAAGACATTGACCATTTAGTACATTTAATTCTATTTCCGCCATGTTCAACCAACTACCATGTTTGGGTGTAAAAATAAATTCAAATCTATCCCAAATACGTTTAGCCTCTTCCGGTTGAAATCTATCATATAATGAACTTGCTTTATGCGTGTTAAGATTATCCATTACTAATGTGATTTTTTTTGCATTTTTATAATCGTCTGCTATTTCTTTTATAAATTCAGCCCAATCTTTCTTTGTTTTACGTTTAGTTATTTTTACTGTTCTTTTTCCAGCAAGCGGTTCATTGGCAATGAAAATATTACAGACACCTTTTCTTGAATATTCATAGTCTATTAATTTGCTTCCATCTTTCATTTTTTCAGGAATTCGAGTTTCTGCTATAAGTTGTTTTGGTGATTCATCCATACAAACCACAGGATAATCAGATGAATACGGACGCTTATAAGTATCCAATACATTTTCCATATTTGCCACAAAATCAGCACTTTGTTTTGCTGGAATTACCCAACTCTTAACTTTCCACGGTTTCAATTCATTTTTTTTAAAACGCTTCTTACCGTTTCATGTGATACGCTCTCAACATAATTTAATTCAACCATTTGATCAGCAAGCAACCTCAATGACCATTTCGCAAAACCTGATGGCGGTTTACTACAAGCAATTGATATTAAATGAGCTTCAAAATCACCATCTGCTTTTTTCTCATAAATTCTTGTAGTTGGTTTTCTTGATAAACTTGCTTCAAAACCTTCTTCAATAAAACGTTTCTTAACTCTATCAATTGTTCGCATTCCAACTTTAAGAATTTTTGTAATCTCAACATTTGTTACTTTACTTGAATAATCTCCTTCATCTGTATTTAAAAGAATGTAAGCATTTCTGTAAGTTTGAGATTTGTGTTTACCTTTTTTAATAATCTTAAGAAGTTGTTCCTGCTCCTGTTTTGTTAACGTTACTTTATACAATATTGCCATAATTATAAAATTTAAATTTTTTGGCAAATATACAAAATAATTACGTCATAATAAATTTGACTTGACACTAGAGTGCCTAAAGTACTTAAAGTTATGTGTTACGAATAAACAGATCCTCCTTCGCTAAAGCTACGGAGGAGAATCTAAACAGATAAACAATTCACCAAATAAACAAATAAACAATTCTTACAACAACAACCCATAAAGTCGTCATTGTGAGGGAGGTACGACCGCGACAATCTCGGGCTTTTTAGCAGAAGTAGTAAAAACAGTCCTCAGTCAGCAGTAGGCAGTCTCCAGCCAGCAGTCAAATTCCAAATAAACAAATCAACAGATAAACAAATAAACAATTCTTTCATCA
>JAYEOP010000548.1 GCA_034723125.1 Bacteroidota bacterium
TGGAATTTCGGAGACACTGCAACAAGTTATTACACTAATGCCTCACATTCTTTTTCTTATGAGGATAGTTTTAATGTAAAAATGTATGCCCTTTCAGATTACGGTTGCGAAGATTCGGTTTCAAAAATGGTTTATGTTTTTCCACCAAAAGCAGATTTTGAAATAACAGATTCAGCACAATGTTTTCTCGGAAATAATTTTGAGTTTATCAATAAAACAGGACAGGCTTATGGCACTATCAATTACCATTGGTTTTTTGGTGATGGAGATACTTCAACAATAAATGACACAGTTTATCATTCATACTCAAATACAGATACTTTTGAAGTAACTTTAATTGCAACTTCAAATTTTGGCTGTGCAGATATTTTAACAAAACAACTAATTGTGCATCCAATGCCACAGGTAGATTTTAGCATAAATGATTCGGTTCAATGCTTTAATGAAAATAATTTTCAGTTCTTAAATCTTACAACTTTCACACAAGTTAGTAGCTTGGATTATGCTTGGAACTTCGGAGACAGCACATTTTCAACAGACACAAACATAAATCACATTTATCAAAAAGCAGATACTTTTAAAGTAAAACTAATTGCCACATCAAATCAGGGCTGTTCAGATACGGCTATAAAAAATGTAATTGTTTTGGAATCTCCTAAAACAAAAATAAGTGTTTTAGATTCCGCTCAATGCCTAAACGAAAACAGTTTCACATTCTTAAACCCAAGTGATTCCTTAAATTTAAATGTTTCAAAAACATGGCATTTCGGAGATAACAATACTTCAAACACAGACACTGCAACACACATTTATTTAATTGCAGATACTTTTAATGTGGTTTTAATTGAGGAAACAAATCAAGGTTGTAGGGACACAGCAACAAAAGAAATTATTGTGCATCCAAGTCCTGTTACAGATTTTTCGGTTAATGACAGTTCGCAATGTTTTAATGAAAATCATTTTCAATTTACAAACCTAACAGCATTTCAAAACCCCTTAGGTTTAAACTACATCTGGGATTTCGGTAACGGCTCAACTTCAACGGATTCCAACGGACAAATGAAATATTCAAGCTTTGATACTTTTGATGTTAGGCTTGTTGCTATTTCACCATTAGGCTGTACTGATACTATCGTAAAAAAAGTATATGTTCTTGAATCACCAAAAGCGGATTTTTCTGTCAATGACAGTTCGCAGTGTTTTAATGAAAACAGTTTTCAATTTACAAACCTAACAGCATTTCAAAACCTGTTAGGTTTAAACTATAGCTGGGATTTTGGTAACGATTCAAGTTCAACGGATTCCAACGGACAAATGACCTATTTGAATTTTGATACTTTTTCAGTTCAACTTATTTCAACCTCAAATCTCGGATGTGCTGATACGGCAACAAAATCAATTTTTGTAAACCCAAATCCAAAAGCGGATTTTTCTGTAAACGATTCTGTTCAGTGCTTGAACGAAAATAGCTTTGAGTTTTTCAACCTAACAGCTTTTCAAAACCTGTTAGGTTTAAACTACAACTGGGATTTCGGTAACGGTTCAACTTCAACGGATTCCAACGAACAATTGAAATATTCAAGCTTTGATACTTTTGATGTTAAACTTGTTGCTACTTCAACTCTTGGTTGTAAAGATTCAATTACAAAAAACGTAATCGTTA
>JAYEOP010000549.1 GCA_034723125.1 Bacteroidota bacterium
CTTAGTGTCTTAGAGTCTTCGTGGCTAATTATCAATATCTTGCCACAAAGACACCAAGGCACAAAGGGAAACTAAAAACTAAAAATTAGTAGCTAAAAACTTTCTTTCAGAAAAACATTAACTTACTCAAGTTTCGCATAATAATTCCTAATGAATTGTTTCATGCTTTGTGATTCTTAGTGTCTTAGAGTCTTCGTGGCTAATTATCAATATCTTGCCACAAAGACACCAAGGGAAACTAAAAACTAAAAATTAGAAACTAAAAACTTTCTTTCAGAAAAACATTAACTTACTCAAGTTTCGCATAATAATTCCATAATGAATTGTTTCATACTTTGTGATTCTTAGTGTCTTAGAGCCTTCGTGGCTAATTATTAATATCTTGCCACAAAGGCACCAAGGGTTTTTTGTAATCTTGTACTCTGTTTTATTATATTTAGTCGTAGATACAATCTACGACTAGTACGGGGTAAAAAACAATTGATTATTCCTCCATATTAATATTCACAATCACAGAATCAAGTGCTTTTGCAAACCTCAAATTTCCTTTTGCTGAAAAATGACTTGGGTCGGAATAATCACTTTCTGTCCATGAAGCTTGCAAAATATCGTTTACACAAATAACTCCTGTTTCTTTTGCAACCTCCGTCATTGCTCTGTTATATTCATTTAAAAATTTATCAAAAACATCATCGGGGATGTATGGAGCCCACCATTTGTATTTTCCACCCTCCACACTATTTTGAGTCATTACCTGAGGAACAAAAATGATTTTAATATTTTGATTTTTTAAAATTGCAACAAGATTTTTCAAATTTCTTTTGTACAAACTTAAAGCATATTTATCAATTTCTTTTGTTTCTTTTCCGGACACATTCATTTTATGATATTCACAAAGAGGGTAATAACCAATTTTTTGGAGTACGATTGTTAGAAATTTTATTGATGCAAAATGTAAATGAGAATTTTGAGGACAAAAACCAAGAGTACCATACAAAGACGGTGCATGAAAATTTGAGTAATCAGCATTGAGGTTTTTCACATTTGCATTTCTTAAATCGTTTAGCCCTGCATACACAATTGCAATATCAGCTTTGTATTCGGGAAGAATAAATGATGAAAGGATTATATTTTCGACAGTAGAATGACCGGGAATTCCAAAATTTAAAACCTCATAATTTTTCTGTAAAAAACTATCAAGATAATAAGTCCATGTTTCTTTGTCGTTTACACCAATACAATATGTTGTAGAACCACCAATTGTTGCAACTCTAATTTTATTTGACTTTGGAGGAAAATCCTTAGCTCTAAAACCTTGTGAATTGTGAGAATAAATTTTGCCTCTCATCTTTAAGCTTACATTTTTCTTTGGGACTCCAACGAGATATGGATGAGCTTTGAAAATTTCTGCATTTTCGTTATATTTTTCTTTAAAAGTCCAGTAGCCATATTTTACTTTAAACCCAACAATGGCAGCCATTTCAATTACAAATAAAATAAAAACACTAAAGCTGAAAATTAACAATATTTTTCCTGCTTTTGTTTTTCGGACAATTAAAGCAATAATTAAAATTACTATCCAAATAATAAAACTCCATAAATAAATTTTCAACATCTGATTTATTTTAATGTTCTATGTCAAATACTGTTGGTAATCAAATTTGATTCACAGATTACAAAATTACTCTTTTTATAATCTGTGAATCTGTGGCTTTAATATTTTTTCACCCACACAAATCAACATAGAACCTCCCTTAACGCATTAAAATTCTTTTCATTAAAAACATCCTTAGCCTCAGTAGTGTACATAAGTTCAATTCTGTCTTTATATTTTTCCGTAATTTTTTTCCTTACCATTTTCATTGTACTGTTCATCATTCTGTTTTGCTCACTAAAAGCTTCATCTAAAATTGCAAAGGAGGAAGGCAACCATCTTTCCGAAAACATATCTGCATATTTCCCACCTTTGTAATATTCATTTCTCTCATCTCTAAGTAATTTTAAAACAATTTCAAAAGATTTTTCTGATTCAATATTTATATTTTTTTCTTTTAAAAATCTTTTTATAGCTTCTTTGTTTAGCACAAATAATCCAACAGTATATGAATTCTGATTATTGTAAAGCATTACTTGATCAATATATTTTGATTGTTCAACCATAGCTTCTTCAATTCCTTCAGGGCTATATTTTTCTCCATCACCGGAAATTAATAGGCTTTTGAATCTTCCAAGAACTACAAGGAAATCATCTTTATCAAAATAACCTAAATCACCGGTATGAAGCCACCCGTCTTTCAATGTTTCTTTTGTTGTAGTTTCATTTTCCCAGTAGCCAAGCATAATATTTTCACCTTTTACTACAATTTCACCGGTTTCTCCTTTAAGTAGAGAATTTCCTTTTTCATCACAAATTTTACATTCAAGATTTTCAACAATTTTACCTGAAGTTCCGAATTTGTGTTCATCAGGATTGTTAGATGAAATTACCGGAGATGATTCCGAAAGTCCATATCCTTGATACATTGGCATTCCTACTGCGTAAAAGAATTTTTGCAATTCCACGTCAAGTAAAGCCCCACCACCAACAAAAAATTTAAGATTTCCTCCAAAACCTTCTCTTACTTTTTTGAATATTATTTTATCAAAAATCCACAATAATGCTTTATTCAATTTCTTTATTCCTTTAGCATGATTCCAACCATTGCCATTGAAATCATAAGCCAACTTCATAGCTGTTTTAAAAAGCATTTCTACAAAAGCTCCTTTTTCCCTTATTCCTTTTTCAATATTTTTTTTAAAATTTTTAGCCAAAGCAGGAACAGTAAGTAAAAAAGTTGGTTTTATTTCTTTAATGTTAATCGGAATATTTCTTAAGGTTTCATTAGCAGTTTTACCAACTTTTATTGATGCCAAGCTTGCACCGTTTTTCATAATGGTATAGATACCAACAGTATGTGCAAAAGAATGATCCCACGGAAGTATCAAAAGAGTTATGAAGGATTCGAGAACCTCAAAAAGTCCTGAACCCTGATCAACATTTGCGGTGTAATTTCTGTGAGACAACATTATGCCTTTAGGGTCAGCAGTTGTACCTGAAGTGTATGAAATATTTGCAACATCATTTTCTTCAACATTTTGCCAAATATCATCAAAGGAAATGTTTTTGTCATCAAAATAATTTTCTCCCTTTTTACAAATATTCTCAATATGAATTTCATCCTCTTCATATTTTTCAATGGGATCAAGCAAAACTATCTTTTCAAGCTTTGGAAGTTCGTTTTTTATTTCTCGTATTTTTTTATACTGCTTTCCCGAAACAAATATCATTTTACTTTCTGAATGTTTCAATCTAAATTTTAAATCAGCAGCTTCTAATAATTTTACTGAAAGCGGGACATCAGCCGCACCAGCGTAAAGAATAGCAAGCTCGCTAATTACCCAGTCATTTCTTCCTTCCGCAATGAGTGCAATATTATCTCCTTTTTGTATTCCGTAAGCGATTAATCCGCTAGCTAATTTATAAACAGATTTTTTAACCTCAGCGTAAGTAGTTCCAATATATTTATCATCAGGTTTTTCCCATAAAAATATATTGTTTGCAAATTTCTTTACACTTTCTTCAAAAAGATAAGGTATTGTTTTTTTCATTTTTTTTCTGTTTTTCAATTCACTTAATTTTCCATTCAGGCATACGACCCGGAGTGTATGGAGCTTTTATTTTTTCAAGTTTTTCTTCCAATTTAATAATGTCTTTTTCAACAAGTTTTTTGAGTTTTGCTAATTCAATTTCAAATTCTTCGGCTGCAATTTTATAGTTTTTTCTTTGAGTTTGTGTTGGCTTAGCAGTTGTTCTCCAAATACCTGAGGTAATAGTTCTCAATCTTCCATTTATGCTTTGAGGAACTGTTGTGTTATGCTTTTGTCTTGTTTTGTTTCCTGTCAATGCAGTCTTTATTTTATAATTATCAGTTTTTATTCGTTTTAATTCTTTCAACAAATCATCAGTATTTTCTGTTGATAGTTTTAAGGCGTTTTCCATCAATGCAATTTTCTTGTTCAAATCATTTGAAATATTAATTGATGCTGACACTGCTCCTTTTAACTCACTTAATTTTTGTGTAAACACTAATAACTCTTTGGTGCTTTTTATTGATTGCTCATTTTCGTCAAGTAATTTTACAATAAATTTTTGAGGTCCTGCTAATTTTGTTATTTGCGAATTTTCATTCTTTTCTATTACAACACTGTATTCTCCCGGCATTACCAAAAAGCCTGATTCGTTTTTATTCTTTGATTTTGCTCTTGCAGGATTTGTATGAGGATATCTAAGATCCCAAGTTAATCTATGAATTCCTTTTGTTCCCGGAGCATTCAACTTTCTTACAATATTTCCGTCTTTATCAAAAATCGTAAAAATCAAAAACGGTTTTTCTTCCGTATCTTCCTTTTCTAATTCTTCAAAAGTAGGATAATGAGGTTTTTTCCCATTTTTAATCGCTTTTTTCTCTTTTCCCTTTCTGATTTGCTTTTGTGTTTTCAGATTATCTTTTAAATAATAAGTAAATGTAGCACCAAAATTAGGATTGGGAGCTATGAAATAACTTTCGCCCTGTGATCCTTTTTTACCCCAGCCAAATCTTGAAGTTTGAATGTATAACAAGGCATCTTTTATAGGAAATATTTTAGCTTTATTTTTAAAAGTTTTTTTATTTAAATTTCTTAACGGAGAATAGTTGTCAAGGATATAAAATCCTCTTCCGAAAGTTCCGAGAACAAGGTCGTTTTCCCTTTTTTGAATTGCAATATCACGCACTGCTATTGGGGGTAATCCGCTTTTTAATTGTATCCATTTTTTACCTCCGTTCAAAGTTGTGAATAGACCATATTCTGTTCCAACAAAAAGCAAATTCGGGTCTTTATGGTCTTCAACAATTGACCACACAACATCAGGTTCTTCAAGGTTTGAGCTTATTGATTTCCACGATTTACCACGATTTGTACTTTTTAAAATATATGCTTTAAAATCATTCATTTTATGATTATCAAAAGTAGCATAAACAACATCAGGATTGTGCTGAGAGGCAACGATATCACTAACATAAGAATATTCGGGAATAGCTGATAATTGTTTTTCCTTTCTCCAATGTTTACCACCATCTTCACTAACCTGAATTAGTCCGTCATCTGTTCCAACATAAATCAATCCTTCAACAAGAGGTGATTCATCAAGTGAAACAATATTTCCATAAATGGATGTTGAAGCATTTTTTGAAACTGCATCAACAGTCCAAACTTTTCCCATTACTTTAAGTTTGTTTCTGTCAAGTTGTTTGGTAAGGTCAGGACTTATTGTTTTCCATGAATTTCCTCTGTCGTCAGAACGAAAAACTTTATTTGCTGCAAAATATAATCTTGTATGAGAATGAGGACTTATTATCAATGGAGCATCCCAATTCCATCTAAATGTTTCCTCATCCTTATTTTCCATTGGTTTAATACCGATTTTTTCACCTGTTTTTTTGTCAAACCTTGTGAGCCAACCATATTGACTTTGAGAATAAACAATGTTAGGATTTTTAGGGTCAATTACTGATTCAAAACCATCTCCACCTACTGTAACGTACCAATCGGCATTCACAATTCCTGAAATACTTTTTGTTTGTGATGGTCCGCCTTGTGTGTTGTTATCCTGTGTTCCACCGTAAACATGATAAAAAGGTTTGGCATTATCAACTGCTACTCTGTAAAATTGGGTTACAGGGAAATTAGATTTAAATTCCCAGTTTTTCCCATGGTCAAAAGTTTCATAAATACCACCATCACCACCGATTAAAAGATGCTTTGTGTTTTTTGGATTTATCCAAATTGCATGGTCATCAACATGCTTATGCTTTCCTCCAAGAGTTTTAATCGTTTTCCCTCCATCAACGGAATATTTTGTTCTTGTATCCAAAATATAAAGTTTATCAGCATCTTTTGGGTCGCAAACTATTTCGTTATAATATTGTGGACTTGCTGTTTTGTAACTATTAACTTTTGTCCACGATTCACCAATATCCGTTGATTTAAACAATCCGCTTTTACCTTCTGCCGCTTCAATTATTGCAAAAACAATATCAGGATTAACAGGAGAAATTGCCAAGCCAATTCTTCCAAGTTCCACTTTTGGTATTCCGCTTTTTATTTTTTTCCAAGAATTACCTGCATTAGTTGATTTGTAAATTGCCGATTCTGGACCTCCATTAATTAATGTCCAAACGTGTCTCCTCCTTTGATAGGAAGAAGCTATTAAAACATCAGGATTTCGAGGGTCCATTACAACTTCGTTAACTCCTGTATTTTCACTTATCGAAAGAACTTTTTTCCATGTTTTACCTCCGTTTGTTGTTTTGTACAAACCTCTATTACCACCTGCTCCCCACAATGGTCCTTGTGCAGAAACATAAACAATATCCGAATTATCGGGATGAATAATTATATTTCCAATATGTTCGGATTTTTTTAATCCCATATTTTTCCAACTCTTTCCGCCATCTAAAGATTTGTAAACGCCATCACCCCAAGATACTGACCTTTGACTGTTATTTTCGCCCGTTCCTACCCACACAATATTTGGATTTTTTTTATCCATTGTTACACATCCTATTGAAAAAGAACTTTCTTTATCAAATACAGCTTTCCATGTAATTCCCGAATTTGATGTTTTCCAAACACCACCACAGGCAACTGTTACAAAATATTCGTGCTCATTTTGGGGATTTACTGCAAAATCAGTTATCCTGCCCGACATAAACGCAGGACCTATACTTCTAAATTTTAAACTATTAAAAGTTTCTGTTTTAAATAATTCATTGGATTTTTTATCTTGTGCTTTTGTGTTTAATGAAGTGAAAGAAATTATCAATGCGAAACAAATTGAAAAACAAAATCTCATAATTTTTACTTTTTATTAATAAATATATTTTTCACAAAAATATAAATTATTAAATGGATAGAGGTAATTGAGAGGAGAAATATATTTTATACTAAATCGCCATCAAGATACTGAAATTAAAACATTTCTTTTCGCTCTGTTTTTATTCAAAAAATTATTCCGTAGCTATGGCTATGCAAGAATTTTGTGAAGAAAAACAAAACAAAAATAATTTATTTTCTTAATCAGCATCTGGATAGCGGTTTAGTATTAGGACAAAACAGTATTTCTGCAATAATCTATTCTTTCACAATTGCAGGTTTTTATTTTTTTCTTTTTCTAAGGTACCTTTCCCCCATTATTCCTCCAATGATTGTTGAGATTATTACAATTGCCAGACCTTTAATATCATAGAAGTCCAACAAATAACCTCCACCAATAATAATGTGAAGTAATAATATTACAAGTAGGTTTTGAACTTTCATTATCTTGCTTTTAAAAAAATCAGTGTTTTTCATTTTTCTATCTAACTTTAAAATAAGTAGTTATTGTTTTGTGTGCTGTTAGAAAATCCTTTTCATTGCGATAATTAAATTTTTCAATATTGTTATAAACTTCAATAGTATTTATAACTTCTTTAATATCTTTTTCTGGACCAATTACTCTTTTGTT
>JAYEOP010000550.1 GCA_034723125.1 Bacteroidota bacterium
GGTGAGAAGTGAGAGGTGAGAAGTGAGTGAAGTGAGAAATGAGTGAAGTGAGCAAAGAGTAAAGAGCAAAGAGCAAAGAGCAAAGAGCAAAGAGGAGTTGAGACTAAAATAAGATAAAAAAAAAGGCAAACTTAAAACAGTTTGCCTTTTTTTTATTGTTCAGAAATAATATTAAATATTCTTCATTTTCTGAATTTCAGTTCTGATTTCTTGAGCTTTTACTTTAAGTTCTTGCATACCTTTACGTACTCTTGTACCTGCTGCCTTATTTTCTTTTTCGTAAAATTTGATAAAATCTGTTTCTAATAATAAGAGTAATTCTCTTAGTTCTGCGTATCTGTTCATAATTTCAAAATTTATTTGAGTTTAAAAAAAATTATTCGGGTAAATTTACTTTTTCAGTATCGTATTCTTTGTTTTTAAGTTTTTTAGCAACTTCTGCAAATGCATTTAATGTAATATCAATGTCTTCTTCTGAATGTCCTGCATTTGAAACCATTCTAATTATTATTTCGCCTTTTGGAATTACAGGATAAACAACTAAAGAGCAGAAAATATCATAATTTTCACGAAGATCTGCAATAAGGTTAGCTGCCTCAGGCACTCCACCTTTAAGGTAAACGGGTGTAACACATGAGTTTGTAGCTCCAATATCAAAGCCTCTTTCTTTAAGTCCTGCTTGTAGTCTGTTAACAACCTTCCAAAGATCATCTCTAAATTCAGTGCTGTTCCTAATTAATTCAAGTCGCTTAAGATCACCGATAACCAATGGTAACGGTAATGATTTTGCAAAAATTTGTGACCTCATGTTGTATCTCAAGTGGTTTATTATTTCTTTGTTGTTACTTGAAACAAAAGCTCCAATGCTTGCCATTGATTTTGCAAAAGTGGAGAAATAAATATCAATTTCCTCTTCAACACCTTGTTCAATATGTGTTCCTTCACCTCTTGGTCCCATTACTCCAAAGCCGTGAGCATCATCAATAAATACTCTAAATTCGTGTTTTTCTTTGAGTGCAACAATTTCTTTTAATTTGCCTTGATCACCAGACATTCCAAAAACGCCTTCGGTAACAACGAGAATACCACCTTTGTCTCCAATAAGTTTTTCGGCACGAATAAGTTGTTTTTCAAGATCATCAATTTCATTATGTTTGTAGGCAAATCTTTTTCCTTGGTGTAATCTTGCACCATCAACAATACAAGCATGAGATTGTGCGTCATAAACAAGTATGTCATGTCTGTCTAAAAGTGCATCAATTATTGATAAAACACCCTGATAGCCATAGTTTAATAAAAAGGTATCGTCTTTTCCTACAAAATCTCCAAGTTCTCTTTCAAGTTGTCTGTGGTATTTTGTGTCACCCGACATCATTCTTGCACCCATAGGTTTTCCCAATCCATGCTCTGCAGCACCTTCCGCATCAGCTTTTCGCACTTCAGGATGATTTGCTAATCCAAGATAATTATTTAAACTCCAGACGATTTTTTCTTTTCCTCTGAATTTCATTCGTGTAGATATTTCTCCTTCAAGTGAAGGGAATGTAAAATAACCGTGTGAAACACTGGCGTACATTCCAATAGGTCCTTTGTTCTCAACAATTTTATTGAATAAATCCATTTATTAACTTTTATCTGATGTTTTATTAAAAAGGCAAATTTATACAAATATCGCAGATAAGCAAAAAAATATTGCTTTTCTTTAGTTTACGGGCTATAAATGGGATAATTAATGTTGAAAAGTCTATGCTTAATCTTATGTTTTATGTTAATACTTATGGATTTATATGATTGTTAAAACTAATTTATTTTGTGGAAAAAAAATAAGTATTTTTATTGTGTAAATGCATGTTGTATATGTTTTGAGATTTATTATTTGCAATTTTAACCCTATTTTCCTCTTTTTGCTCTTTCCCAATTTACAGATTGACTTCCTTTGATAAATCTATTAAAACCTAAAAAGACTGATAAGTTCATGATGAAAAAGTAATAAGGAATAAAAAATATTTTGATTTTGATTTTTTTGTTTTCAAGCATCCAACCTATTAATGAAGCAAAATAAAAGAATATTTGCCCAAGGAAAAGAATTGAATAAATGTTTGGTGTAAAAATTCCAAATCCTAAGGCTAATGCAAGATTTATTGGAATTACCAAAAGTAGAAAGAGCGGAGTGATTGACCACCTTAAAACTCTATGAGAAATATATTGAAATGATAGTACTCCATATTTAAATGGATTTAATAATTCCTTTAATCTAAGAATGGATTGAATCCCACCTGCTGATATTCTTATTTTTCGTTTTAGTTCTTCTTTTACATTTGCCGATGCTGTTTCAATGGCGTAAGCATTTGGATTGTATTGAATTGTATATCCTTTGGCTGCAATTCTTAATGAAATAATGAAATCATCCAAAAGAGTATCTTTTTCAACATCTTGCCATAGTTCTGTTCGTACGGCAAAAAGTTCACCTGCTGCTCCTACTACTGAATGTAGTTCAGCATCCCATTTTTTTAATGTCGATTCATATTTCCAATAAATACCTTCTCCTGCACCTGCTGCTGCTTCTGAGTCTTTTTGTTTAATTCGCTTTTCTCCCGAAACACATCCTACTTTTGGGTCTCTAAAAAGTTTGACAATTTCTTTTATCGATTCTTTTCCAAGTTCGGTATTGCCATCGGAAAAAATAATTATTGGTGTTGTAACAAATTTAATTCCACGGTTCATAGCACCGATTTTCCCTCCTCTTTTATCTTCATGATAAACATCTAATCCTTCGTATTTTTTTAAAATTTCAGGTGTTCCATCATTAGAACCGTCTGTTACCCATAATTGTTTTACTTTTTCTTGGGGGTAGTTTAGGCTTTTTGAGTTTTTAACTTTTGCATCAACATAATCTTTTTCGTTATATGCTGCTACAAAAAGTGTAACCTCTGGCTCGTAATCTTCATTGCCTTTAAATTCCTTTGCAAATCCCATTGCTCTTCTAATTTTTATTATTACGAAAAGCAAAATTCCATATCCTAAATAGGAATAGAAAATTACAAATAAAAATATCCAAAAAATAATTTCAAGTGTTTTCATATTTCTTTTATTAATTAATTATTCTAACCATTTTGATAAATTTCTGTCAATAAGATCTTGAAATTTTAAAATTTCTTCTTTATAAATTTCATTAATCATTCGTTTACGAATCTCAGCTTGTAGTTTTGGCTTTTCAAGATTTTTACTTCTTGCTTTTGTAACAATTTTTTGCATTGATGCAGAGCTCCTTATTTTTTGAACAAGTTTGGGAGATATTTTTTCAACAGATTTCCTGATAATACTTTCCTGACCAATAATCATATCTTTTAACTTGTTTTTTACAAATCCCGATTCATTGTATCTTATGTCAGTTCTCGGTTTGAATGAATCGTCAATCTCCAAAAATTGATATATACTTTTAATAACTCCTTTGCTATCATTTATCAAATCTTCATGTAATAAAATTTTGAATTGACTGCGGTCGAATGTGTCAAAATATTTTTTTAAATGAGAATAGAAAAATCCTTCTTGTACAAGGTCATCTCTTCTCCACCAAATTGAATTTCTGTCAAAAGCATCGTTAAAGTTTTCCGATGGCAAACGATTTTCTCTTGCGAGATGCAAATATCTTGAGTACAAACGTTTTACAGGGTCTCGGAAAATGGCTATCATTTTTACATCAGCTGCATATTTTTTAATTCTTAGGTGCGTATCTTGTTTGTATAAATACATTGTAGATGCTTCACCAACAGCCTTTTCATTCTTAACATTTTCAAAAAGTTTTTTATAGTCGCTAAGTTTGTATGTTGCCCAAGGATAATAATATAATTGTTCGGGGTCATCTTTTGGGTCAATAGGAGCTTGTCCTTCAAGAGCAAAAAAGTCGGGTTCTTTGACAGGACTCATAAAAACATCAGGATGTTGTTTTAAATAATTATAAACTGAGGTTGTACCTGATTTACCTGCTCCGATTATTAAAAAATTTGGATATTTTAATTTTTCTATTGTCATTTATTTTCAATTGATGTGTTTTGCAATTTCTTTTACATTGTTTTCCCAAGTATGGCTTTGAGCAAAAATACTTCTTGAATTTTCTTTTTCACTGTTGTTTTCATCAAGAGCTTTTTGAATTAATTCAACGTATTCTTCTTTGTTTTTTGCCAAATATGTGTGTTCTTTAAAAATACTCATTGCTTCTGTTTTTGTGGCAACAGTAGGAACTCCCATAGCAAGATACTCATCAATTTTCCTCGGATAATTTCCAATTGTTAATTCTGTTAATATTTGAGGATTAAGAGCAACATCAAAAGCTGAAAGATAGGAGGGAAGCTCATTTCCGTCTTTGTTGCCAAGAAAATGAACATTGTCAAGTTCATGCAATTTACTTGCTTTAAATTTTGCATCTTCAGGTCCTACAAGAACGATGCTCCAATCGGATTTGCTTTTAGCAATGTGATAAATTATTTCAATATCAAGACGCAATGAAATTAATGCACCAATGTATCCGATTATCGGTTTTTTAATATCTTTAATATCATCAGGAATATTTTTTACTTTCTTTTTGTCAAATTGAGATACATCGCATCCTTGACCTACATAGTGGGAATTAGGATTAAATTTTTTTGCTAAATTTGAAAGATATGTGGAGTTTGCTACAACAAGGTCTGCTTTTTTCATGTGTTTTGCCTCAACTCTTATTCCTTGTTTTTTCCAGTAAGGCATTGAAATGAGATTGTCGCGTGTGTAGTAAATATAAATATCGGGTTTTAATAATTCTTTTAAATAAAAGCTTCTGAACATGTCGCTATCGGTAAAGTGAATTATATTTTTAAAACCGAGTCTGTTTGTTGCAGACTTAATTTGTTTTGCAAATCTTTTATTGTTTATTTTATTTAAAAAATCAAATAATGGATTTATTCCTAATTGGTTGATAGATTCTAAAACTGTTTTTGGAAATAAATTCCAGAGCTTTTCTTTTATTTCGACAATATCTTTTTCTTCACCTTTTAATATTTTTTCTCTTTTTTGAATTCTCGGATCATTTTTTTCTTTTATCCTTGAAGATCGTGTCATTGGTGCATTTACATACAAAACTCTGTTGTTTTTTGATAATTCAAGAGCGATATTTTTGCAGTTGCTACCAATTTCAATATCCCATGGTTGTAATCCTGTAATTACTATGTCTCTATTTTTTAGCATTGTTTTTACAATTTTTTATTTTCTGAATAAATTTCTTCATATATTTTTAAAACATCTTCAGCCATTGATTTCCATGAAAATTTTGAGGCATTTTTAAAACCTTCTTCAATCAATTTTTTTCTTAGGTTTTTATCATTTTCGATTGTTGTGATTGCTTTGGAGATTTCATCAGGACTATGCGGGTCAACAATAAGTGCAGCATTACCTGAAACTTCAGGCATTGATGAGGTATTAGAAGTAATTACCGCTGTGCCACATCGCATTGCTTCAAGCATTGGAATTCCAAAACTTTCGCGTAATGAAGTGTAAATGAATATTGAGCAAAGATTATAAATTGCTGGTAAATCGGTGTTTACAATATATCCTGTTAGGTGGATATGTTCCAAAAGTTCTTTGTCTCCAATATCTTCAAGTATATTTTTTAGTTCTCCAATGTCATAATCAGGCATAACTAATGGAATAGGTTTTTTAGTATTCCTGAAATATTTTGAAAATGCTGTTAATGTGCCTTTAGTGTTTTTCTTTGGGTCGGTATTACCAATAAAAAATAGAAATTTCTCCGGTAGTTTATATTTCTTTCTTATTTCTTCAAGTTTGTTTTGGTCATCAATTTTTTGAAAATGCTCTCCAACGCCATTGTAAACTGTTTGCAAACGATTATCTTTTATTCCAAAAAAATCATTTATTCTTTTTTGTTCAAATTTTGAAACAGTTATTATTTTACTTGCTGTTTTTACAATTTTAGGAACCACAAATCTTCTGTAAGTATTCCCAAGTCTTTGATACCAAGTAAAAGAATTGTTAAAAAGCGGAAAACTTTCCATGTAAATAATATCGTGTAAGGTAACAACCAAAGGGGTTTTGCTATTGATAGGAGCGGTGTTTGAAGTGCAATGCAAAATATCACATCCATATTTTCGTGCTGCTTTCGGTAATGCAAATTGCTCCCATTGAGGGTAAGAACCTCCTTCTAATTCAATGATTTTGAAATTTTCATTTTCTTTAAAACAATCTTTATCCTCATCCGCTTTTACAAACACAAAGTATTCGTTTTTTTTGTCTATTTTCTGTAGGTTTTTCAGTAGTTCAAGGGCAACCATATCCATCCCGTGTTTCTTTGTCCTAAAAATTCTTTGTCCTTCTATGCCTATTTTCATTTGCTTTTTATTTTATTTCTTAAATATTTTTATTCTGTTTTTCCGTGTTCTGTGTGAATGAATTTTTTATTTGCTCCTTTTATGTTGATTAATGATAAAAACATTAAAATAATTCCTTTTGGTAATGACAACACTGCTCTTAAAGTTTTGTTGTTAAAATATTTGTTGGGAATTGAAATTGTAATGGCAATAAAACATGCTATTGTTACATAAAACCAAACAAAAGAAAAACTAATGGGATTTTGAAAAATAGGGTTTACAATAAAAGCAATAATTGTAAGTATTGGTAGAAAGCCGAGTAACAACACTCTTGGTGGTTGGAACATTTGAAAGGCTTTGTTGAAATAATCTAAATTAGCTTTTGTAATAAGATGCCAAATTGATTCGGGGAAATAGTTTGCAAAATAATGAAATTGTGCCGATAGCCATCTTCTTCTTTGATTTGAGAATGTTTGTGATTTTGATACTTTTTCATCATAAACATAAGCATCTTTTAGGTATTCAATTTTATGACCATCACGCATCATTTTTAGTTCAATTTCTTTATCGAATCCACCTATTGCATGAACATCAGACATTAACGTTTTAAAAAAATCGTATTTAAATGCCATTCCGGAACCTATAATAGCAGATGACAATCCAAGTACTCTATGACCTTTACGGAAAATATGATTGTTTATTTCTTCGCTTATTGCATCAAGAATTGCAAAGGAGCTGTTAACGTTTTTTGCAGTCCTATGCCCTTGAACTCCAATAAATCCTTTTGCGAAAGCAGAATTAAGCTTTGCTAAAAAATCATTTTCCATAACATTGTCTGCATCAAGAATAACTGCAACATTGTAGTCATCAGGAAGTTGTGCCATTGCTTTGTTTAGTGCTTTTGATTTTGTACTTAATTCAAATGCAACCTCAATAACTTTTATTGGTAATTCATTTAGTTTTTTAAGAGTTTCTTTTTTGAAAGAATCGGCAATAATTATTATGTCAAATAATTCTTTAGGATAGTTTTGTTTTGTTGCTTCATTTGCTACGTCAATAATCACAGCATCTTCTTTGTAGCCGGGAATCAGAACTGCAAATTTATTTTTAGCTTCGTTTTTTACAACTTTTGTTTTGTAACGAAAAACACCTGCTACTGCAAAGATAAAAATGTAAAGTGTAGCAATTCCCAAATAAATAAATAGCAATA
>JAYEOP010000551.1 GCA_034723125.1 Bacteroidota bacterium
AACACAATTATTTTTTTCTTTTATACCGAAAGGTTATCATGTAACAGAAAATAAATTTTCTTAACATGCTAATCCATCGGCATAATACTAGATTCTTTTTAATTAAATTGATGGTGGTTTAGTATTACTTGATAACAGATTATTTTTTTGTACTTTTGAAAAGAATTATAAAAGAAAAAGAAATGCCTGAAATTAGTAGATTTTATGGAATAATAATTAGAATGTTCTTTGATGATCATAATCCACCACATTTTCATATTTCTTAGCAAAATTATGATGCAACAATTGGTATTGATAATGGAACAGTAAAAGGTGAAATGCCAAGAAGAGCTTTAAAATTAGTTTTTGAGTGGTTAGATTTGAATAAAGATGAATTAATGGACAATTGGAATTCAATAAAAGAAACAGGAAAATACAATAAAATTCAACCGTTAAAATAAAATATCATGTTACTTATTAAAGTTAAAGAAGCGAAATATTTAGAAAACTATAAACTAGAATTAGTTTTTAATGATGGTTTTAATGGCATTATTGATTTAGAAAATAAAATATTTTCAGACCACAGAGCCATTTTTAAACCATTGCAGGAAATTGAATATTTTAAATCATTTACTCAGAATAATTGGACTATTGAATGGGAAAATGGAGTGGATTTTGCCCCTGAATATTTGTATGAGTTAGTTGAAAAACAGAGCAATACGATTGTAACCGAAATTCAAAAATAGACAATAAAAAAAATGCAATAGAATCTAAGAGAAGAAGTGAAAACAAATGAATCCTCCTAATAAATTGCATTCAAAATTTAAAAAAAAAAGCACCCGTTTGTAATTACTACAAGCGAGTGCTTTCATAAATTGGTTCAAGTGATTTTGTAATCCCTTTGAAATTATTTAAGCATTTGTAATGTTAATACCATTAACTACCAAGTGTAGCAACCATTACGGCTTTAATTGTATGAAGTCTGTTTTCCGCTTCATCAAAAACTACAGATGCATCAGATTCAAAAACATCATCGGTTACTTCCATTCCGTCAAGACCGAATTTTTGATAAATTTCTTCTCCAATTGTTGTATCTCTGTTATGAAAAGCAGGTAAGCAATGCAAAAATTTCACTTTTGGATTTCCTGACAATTCCATAGCTTTTTTATTTACCTGATAAGGTTTAAGAAGTTTAATTCTTTCTTCCCAAACAGAATCTGCTTCACCCATTGATACCCAAACGTCAGCATATACAAAATCAACACCTTTAATGCCTTGTTCAACATTATCGGTAACAACTATTTTTGCTCCTGTTTCTTTTGCAATTTCTTTACATTCTTTAACAAGTTCTTCATCAGGTTGACAAGATTTTGGAGCAATTGCCCTAAAATCCATTCCCATTTTAGCAGCACCTATCATCAATGAGTTTCCAACATTATTTTTTGCATCTCCCATAAAGCAAAATGATACTTGGTGTAAAGCTTTATCGCTGTGCTCCATCATTGTAAGAAAATCAGCAAGAATTTGTGTAGGATGATACTCGGTAGTAAGACCATTCCAAACAGCTACATTTGCATATTTACCAAGCTCTTCAACAATCTCTTGTCCAAAGCCACGGTATTCAATACCATCATACATTCTGCCGAGTACTCTGGCAGTATCTTTCATTGATTCTTTTTTGCCAATTTGAGTACCTGAGGGTCCAAGATATGAGACATGTGCTCCTTGGTCAAGTGCGGCTGTTTCGAAAGCACATCTTGTTCTTGTAGATGCTTTTTCAAAAATAAGTGCAATATTTTTCCCTGTTAATTTTGGCTGTTCAGTACCTGCATATTTTGCTTTTTTAAGGTCGGCAGAAAGGTCAAGTAAGTACTTTATTTCTTTTGGAGTAAAATCCAATAATTTTAAAAAATTTCTATTTCTAATATTGTATGACATAATAATATATTTTTAGTTTTTTAAACAATAGTTATTCTTGTTCCGCCATCATCAATACCCAACTTTGTTGTTTCGGTAATGATAGCATCTTTTCCTGTACTTTCCACAAATTTTATTGCTGCACGAATTTTCGGTGCCATGCTACCTTCAGCAAATTGACCTTCTTGAAGGTATTGTTGAGCTTTAGCAATTGTCATTCTATC
The DNA here is from genome assembly GCA_034723125.1 of Bacteroidota bacterium. Lineage (NCBI taxonomy): Bacteria > Pseudomonadati > Bacteroidota > Bacteroidota bacterium. The sequence continues at coordinate 2,121 of JAYEOP010000551.1, forward strand.
AATAGATTTTTCCTGTGGAGTATTGAAATTGATACACACTTTAGGAACATCTGTTAAAATAAATAATTTGTGAGCACCAACCTGAGTTGCAAGCAATGAAGAAGCAAGGTCTTTATCAATAACTGCATCAATTCCTTGTAATTTATTTTCTGCAACATAATAAACAGGAATTCCGCCACCACCTACTGCGATAACAATTTGTCCGTCACGAGCAAGTTTTTCAATTGATCTTACATTATTAATTTTTTTAGGTTCAGGAGAAGCAACAACTTTTCTCCAACCCCTTCCTCTTGGGTCTTCTTTAAAAACAGACTTTGTTTTTTTAGCAATTTTATCTGCTTCTTCTTTTGTGTAATAAGGTCCTATTGGCTTAGTAGGGTTTTTAAATGCAATATCATTTTTGTTTACCATTACTTGAGTAACAAAATTTATAATATCTTTATCAATATCATTTACATTAAACACATTTCTAAGTTGTTGTTCAATTATATATCCTATAAAACCTTGTGAATATGCAACAGCAATATCAAGAGGCATATCCGGTATATTATGAACTTGATTACCTGCGGAATTTGCTAATAAAATATTTCCAACTTGTGGACCATTTCCATGAGTTAAAATTATATCATAATTCCCGTCAATTAAAGTAATTAGTTTCTCACAAGTTTTGTAAGCATTCTTTTCCTGTTCTTGTATAGTTCCTTTTTCATTACTTTTTAGTAATGCGTTGCCTCCAAAGGCAACAACTGCAAGTTTTTTCATAATTTTAGATTTTTATTAAATTGATCATAAATTATTTCAATAAGCAAGGATGTTAAAAGATAAAAACGAGAGTAAAGTGGTAAAACCTATACTCTCGTTTTGAAAAATTTGGAAAGTAAAATTAGATTAATTTATCTAAAGTAATATCACCTATTTCTTGTAAGTTATATTCAACTACAACAGCAGGTTTATTGATATTTATAATTCTTCTTAAGTCAATTGGTGTACCGATAACAACTACTTCACAATCAGTATTGTTGATAGTTGTTTCAAGGTCTTTAATTTGTTGATCGCTATATCCCATTGCAGGTAATAAAGTTCCTACATTTGGATATTTTTCAAATGTTTCTGTTATTCCTCCAACAGCGTAAGGTCTTGGGTCAACAAGTTTCGCATTTAATTTTAAAGCTGCAACAACGCCTGCTCCAATTTTCATTTCACCATGAGTAAGAGTTGGTCCGTCTTCAACAACCAAAGCTTTTTTACCATAAAGTAATTCTGCTTTGTCAACTGTAAGTGGTGATGCACCTTCAATAATTGTTGCTTCAGGATTTAGCTGTACAATATTTTCTCTTATTTCTGCAATATCTTCAAGTGTAGCAGAGTCAATTTTATTGATTACAACTATATCAGCCATTCTTACATTTGTTTCACCAGGATAATATCTAAGTTCATGTCCTACTCTCAATGGATCAACTACAACTATTCTTGTTGTTTTTGTTGTTGATTTATAAAATGGAATATCATTATTTCCACCGTCCCAAACAATTACATCAGCTTCTTTTTCAGCTTCTCTAACAATTGCTTCATAATCAACACCTGCATAAATAATGTTACCTCTTGTAATATGTGGTTCATATTCTTCCATTTCCTCAATTGTACATTTGTGCTTTTTGAGGTCATCAAGTTCAGCATATCTTTGTACTTTTTGAGCAACAAGGTCACCATAAGGCATTGGGTGACGAATAGCAACAGCTTTCAAACCTTTTTCGTTAAGTATTTCCATTACTCTTCTTGTAGTTTGTGATTTACCACAACCTGTTCTTGAAGCACAAATTGTAATAACCGGCTTATCAGTTTCAACAGTTGTATTGTCGGCACCCATTAACATAAAATCAGCACCAGCGGCATTAACAATTGAAGAATTATGCATTACCCTTTCATAAGGTACATCGCTATATGCAAATACTACAAGGTCAATATTTTCGTCTTTGATAATATTTTTCAATTCATCTTCCGGACGAATAACAATTCCGTCAGGATACATTTCTTTGCCTGCTAATTCTGCAGGATATTTTTTATCATCGATACCCGGTATTTGAGTAGCAGTAAAAGCAATAACTTCATAATCTTTATTTCCGCGGAAGAATACATTGAAGTTATGAAAATCTCTTCCGGCAGCACCCATTATAAGTGTTCTTCTTGCCATAATTTACTCCTTTTAATTTAAAATTATTAGTTTAATTTAATTTAACAAATTTTGAAATTCCCACAAATGTAAATGTTCTATTTGAATAATAATCAAAGATTTCAGATGATTTTTTCATAAATCCCCGAAAGATAAGTTTAAATTAGATAGGGCTATTTTTGAGGGGTAAATTTATTGATTCTCTTCGTTTGTTAATCGTTGATTTATACTAAACCGCTATTAAGATGCTGATTAAGAAAATAAATTATTTTTGTTTTGTTTTTCTTCACAAAATTCTTGCATAGCTATAGCTACGGAATAATTTTTTGAATAAAAACAGGGCGAAAAGAAATGTTTTATTTTCAGTATCTTGATGGCGGTTTAGTATTAGTCATTTTTCAGGATTTAAAATTAAAAATTATTAATAGATGTTCGTTATTAAAATATATTTTTTATAATCTTTGCCAATAAATTTTAATGGGGTGCTCTAAATTACGAGCTGAGATCACACTCTTTGAACCTGAATCTAGGTAATGCTGGCGAAGGGAAATTCAAAATTTTATTTTCAGTTCCTATTTGGCATCCAATATTTTTTCTAACAAAAAAAAATAATTATGAAAAAATTATTGGTTGTTTTATTATTTTTGGCATTATTGCCACTATCACTGTTCGCACAATTTTCTGTTGAGGGAACAATTAAAGAAGCCAAAAGCAAGGAAACATTAGCTGGGGCAAATATTAAATTGCTAAATACTTTTAATGGTTGTAACTCAAATAAAAAAGGAGAATATCTGATTTCTAATCTTCAAAAAGGGAATTATATTCTTGAAGTTTCGTTTTTAGGATACGAAACCCAACAAAAGAAAATTTATTTAAGTAAAAATACTGTTGTAAATTTTGTTCTTGAGGAAAAAGCAATTTTAGCTGATGAAGTAATTATTTCAGCAACAAGAGCTTCAGAAACAACGCCAACTACCTTTAAAAATATTGATAAATCGGAAATTGAAAAAATAAATCTCGGACAAGATATTCCTTTTATTTTAAAAAATACTCCTTCTGTAATAGTAACTTCCGATGCGGGAGCAGGAATTGGTTACACAGGAATAAGAATAAGAGGAACAGATATGACAAGAATAAATGTTACACTGAACGGAATACCTTTAAACGATCCTGAATCACACGGAGTTTGGTTTGTAAACATGCCTGATTTTGCTTCATCAATTGAAAATATGCAAATCCAAAGAGGAGTTGGAACATCTACAAACGGTGCGGCAGCTTTTGGTGCAAGTATTAATATTCAAACAAACAGTTTGCGAGATAAGCCATATACTGAAATCAATAATTCATTTGGTTCTTTTAATACTTTAAAAAATAGTATTTCAGCAGGTACGGGACTTATTGACGATAAATGGGCATTCAACACAAGGTTATCAAAAATCTATTCCGATGGTTTTATTGACAGAGCTTTTTCCGACCTTAAATCATTTTTTGTGTCAGCTACATATTACGGTAATAACAGTATGCTTAAACTTAATATTTTCTCAGGGAAAGAAAAAACCTACCAAGCTTGGTCAGGTGTTCCTAAAAGTGTTTTGCAAACAAATAGAACATATAATCCATATACTTATGAGAATGAAACTGATAACTATCAGCAAGATCATTTTCAATTGATTTATTCAAAAAAAATTAATAAAAACTTTAGTTTAAATTCTGCAATTCATTACACTCATGGAGAAGGATATTACGAACAATTCAAAGATGATGAAAGCTTTACAGACTATCAGTTAGATACAATTTTTTTTGGATTTGATACTGTTTCAATGTTGTTTTTGGATACAATTGCTAAAACTGATTTGATAAGACAAAAATGGTTGAGGAATGATTTTTATGGTTTTACATGGTCATTAAATTATGATAATCATAAAAATGTGAAAGCGATTATAGGAGGGGGAGGAAATAAATATGTAGGTGATCATTTTGGGAAAATTATTTGGACTAAATATTCAAACAATTTACCAAAAGATTATCAGTGGTATTCGAATACAGGAGTGAAAACAGCTTTCAATATTTTTGCTAAAATCAATTATCAACTTTTAGAAAAAGTTAATGTATTCGGGGATATGCAATATCGGAAAATTGATTATAAAATTAATGGTATTCATGATGACCTTCATGACCTTACAATGGAAAAGGACTATAATTTTTTTAATCCTAAGTTAGGTGTTTTTTGCAAGCTGAATAAAAATCAGAACATCTACTTTTCGTTTGCAGTAGCAAATCGTGAACCTAATAGAGGTAATTTTAGAGATGCTGATTTAGGAGAAATTCCTCAATCCGAACAATTATTGGATTACGAATTAGGACATAGTTTTAACTCAACAAAATTCCGATTAAATTCAAATATCTTTTACATGGATTACAAAAATCAGCTTGTTTTGACAGGTGAAATTAATAATGTTGGAGAAGCAATAATGACAAATATTCCTGAAAGCTATAGGCAAGGAATTGAGATTTCAGCGGATGCAAAATTCACTAAAATATTAAGCTGGTCGGGAAATGTTACTTTTAGTCAAAATAAAATTCTTGATTTTACTTCTTATGTTGATGATTGGGATCATTGGGGACATCAAATATCTAATGATATTGGTAAAACCGATATTTCATTTTCGCCCAATATAATTGCAGGCAATCAATTTTCCTTTGAAATAATTGATAAGTTCTTTATCAGATGGAACACAAAGTATGTTAGCGACCAATACATCGATAATACTTCAAGTGAAAGTAGAAAACTTGATGCTTATGTTATAAATGATTTTCAAATTGAATATAGCTTGTCAACAGAATTTATTAAAGAAATAGTTTTAACTCTGATGGTTAACAATGCTTTTAACGAAGAATATGAAACAAATGCATGGGTTTACAGATATTACCTAAATAATAAACATCATGAAATGAACGGCTATTTTCCTCAAGCAGGAATCAATTTTCTTGCTGGTGTAAATTTGAAATTTTAATATCTATGAGAGCACTCTAAAAAGTAATTTTACGTGATTTTCCTATGAATTATAATTAGTTTTAATTAAGGGGAAACATTCGGATAAGTATATAAATTTGGTTCTATGTCAAATACTGTGGGTAATCAAATTTGATTCACAGATTACAAAATTACTCTTTTTGTAATTAGTGTTTGTCCATAATGTCCGATTTCTGCGTTATGTTCGTCTTTAAAACAGTCATCCGTACGAGCTCCTTGATTTTAAAGACTTCACAAGGC
>JAYEOP010000552.1 GCA_034723125.1 Bacteroidota bacterium
ATTATAAAAGAGACTTGGAAATACGCTAAAGCCACATTGTATTCTCACTTCGCCCGCTACCTACCTGCCGGCAGACAGGTACTCCGAAAACTTTTTTTATCCCAAATGTTATACGACATATTGCTCGGATACCCCCCTTTACTTATGCGAATAGAAAGATTTATAATATTTATATAATTTGAAAATAAACTATGAGTAAAAATGAAAAAATCATCATATTCGACTTTGACGGCGTCATTGCAGATTCCTTTCATGTGGCATTTGAGGTTAACCAGCTTGCAAGGCCGACGTTAACAGAAGATCGATATCGGGCAATGTTCAACACCAATATCAATGATGCTAAACATACAGATCCCGTAGTCAATAAAATTGATTTCTTTACCGAATATGGCAAAAGGTTCCAAGATCTTGGGATTGATTCGGCTGTTAAAGAGACAGTTATTACATTAAGCGAGCAATTTCCGCTCTTCATTGTATCTAGTACTATTAACTCCATCATTTCTGACTATTTAACAAGTCATGAAGTTAGAAATTGCTTTGAAGATATCCTGGGATACGATGTAGAAAAGAGTAAAGTTAAAAAGTTTAACATGCTCTTTGATAGCAATGGATATTTACCAGAAAATGCCGTATTTTTGACCGATACAGCTGGAGATATTGCGGAAGCACGAGAGTCTGAAATCAATTTCATTGTAGGTATTTTGGGCGGGTATCAAAACAAGCAAACATTGCAGGCTGGTAAACCAGACACAATAGTTGCTAATATGAGTGATTTTTTCAATCTTATCCAGAATAAGTTTGCCTAGTATAAATATTCTCACATTATATAACACTGGCTATGCGGTTCCGTTTCGCTTTACTCATGTTTGCATTTTTAAATAAAATTATTAAAGTGTGAAAAATGCAAACATCGCATATGCTAAAACGTTATACGCAATTAAATTTAATTTTCTGAAATGGAATTTTAGAATAGAAAAAAGATAAATTTTTAAACTTAACTAATATAAACATGATTATGAAAAAAATAATCACCACAAATAGCATAATTATTTTAAGCGCATTTCCTATCACAATTATAATTTCAAAATTGTTTGGAATGAAAAGAACTGTTTTTGAACTTTTAAGAATTGTCCTAGTTAAGTCACAGGTAATGCTCTCAGCCAGTTTATTACAAACTCTTATTTTATTAGGTCCAATCCTATTGTTTTTTTGCTTAACGATTTATGCGACAACAAAAGAAAAAACGAAAATCAGTTATCTTTTTGCATCATTAACTTCCATTAGCTGGGCTTTTCTTATGCTTGTAACACTTATTGCTTACTATGGTGAATAATATTAATCTGAAAATTAAATTTTAAATCGAAAATAAACCCAATGGGACAAACTCAAGAACAACAAGAGGCGATTTTGAGAGACATTAGCAACTTCGTCCAAAAAGCCAAAGAAAAAGGATTGATTTTTGTTCAGGCAGACCAGTCGCCAGAAGATATTTATAAAACAGTGGCGAGCTAAAATGGTTTATATTGGCTAACACCGAATATGCCGATTGGTTTAATACTTCACTCTTTTCTGTCACTTCACGTAAATTCGAAATTTATTTTATAAAAAGATTTTTATGAATTTAAAATTAAATAATCTAGAAGAATATTTGAAA
>JAYEOP010000553.1 GCA_034723125.1 Bacteroidota bacterium
TGCACTTGTTAGCCGTAGTTTTAACGAAGGAATACTGGCGGAGATTACTCTGTCAGCCGCCTACTCGATAATGGGCTTTTATTCTAAAAATGAGGTTCGAATAATTTAGCTCTACCATCACTTGCTTTTGTCATCATTATGGTAGGTTTATTATTTCGATACAATACATCAAACCCATTCCAGCCTTTTGACCAAGTATATTCACCTACTCTTTTACTTATACCTGAACTGCTCATTTCAAAAAATATGACTTTACCACTTGCTTCTTTGTAAGTGAACAAATAGGTTTTATTTTCCAATTGAAAAAACACCATACTGCTCCATCCTTTATGTGTTGTTTTATCATAAAGAGGCAAACCGCCTTTGTCAAGATTCCAAATTTGCGTTTTGCCGGTTCCTGAATTGTAGCAAATTACAAAATTGCTATTATCGACATTATATGTTTGTGTTATTGTATAACCTTTTCCCAACACAATGTCTGCTGTCCAATTAACTTTCATTTTACCAGATGACAAGTTCTGAGAAAATAAGGAACTTGTAACCATTACTAAAAACACTGTAAAAACACTACTTAATATTCTCATAATTAAATCTTTTATTTTCCTACTCGTATGGTTTTTCAGTTCCACCCCGTTTATTTAAGTGGTTTCTGGACTCCACTTTTGCCCTACTTTATTTTTGGGACTGTTCAGGTCAAATTCTTATCCCATGTTGGTCAATCTTTGTCCAGTTACTTTCTGTCAGTCTGTTTTTTTATTCCGATTAAGTCGGTCGCTTTACTGTAAGTTTTATTTGTTCATTAATTGCCCATAGCGAGTAAATATAATAACCAGTCATTTATATTCCCATTATATATTTTATTAAAAAAATTGTTTTTAATAATAAGTATAAACTTCTGTAGTTCTAATATTTTCACGTCCTAGTAAATTTTGAATGTATATTAAATCAGTTCACAAATATAATAAAATATTTATTATACAACAAAACAATAATTTTTTTACCTTTTATCTAACGAACCGCCAAGTACAGCCTGTGTTGAATACTTTCGGTAATATCCGCTTGGTTTATCCTGAACGAAGTTGAAGGGCTTGGTGGTCCCGACCAAAAGGTGCGGGATAAATTGTGAGAGGTGCACTTGTTAGCCGTAGTTTTAACGAAGGAATACTGGTCCGTATGGATCAGCCGCCTACTCGATTGGCATTTCGTTGTTTATTTTTTTGTCCAGTTTTCTAATTTCAAGTCCGGTATTCGGATGAATTCCTTTTCATTATTTGTCACTAAAGTCAAATCAAGGCTTTTGGCATGAGCCCCAATTAATGTATCCAAAGGACCTATGGGAGTTCCTTTTTTTTCTAATCCTGCCCTTATCAATCCATATTCAATAGTTGCATTAAAATCAAAGTCAATTATTTCTAGTGGAATGATAAATTGATTTAATGCTTTTAGGTTTTTTTTAGGGTTTGAACTTTTTCGAATACCAAATTGCAATTCAGCTAGTGTTATAGGGAGGTTCTATAAATGCATTTCTTTTAAGAAACAAAGATAATGAATAAGATGCAAGGCACAAATTTTTCTGAATAGCCGTAGCTATTGAGCAAAATTTTAACGCAGTCAGATTATTTATTATCTTTGTTCCCAAAGGGTTTTC
>JAYEOP010000554.1 GCA_034723125.1 Bacteroidota bacterium
TCCAACACTTTTTCGCACTTGCAAATGTTCCGCATTGATTCCTTCATACGAAATCGGCATCATAAATCCTGCAAAATTTACTATTTTAGCATCTAATTCTTTATGTTTATTGTAGAATGGTGTTTTTTCCATGATTTCTCCTTATGTTTGTTTTTTTGTTGAACTGCTTCGCAGTTCTTTTTTTGCATTTTCCTTTGCCTATGGACTTCGTCCATAACTAATAACATTTTACTGCTTCGCAGTATTTTGTTTCCTGTGTTCCTTTCTTTGGATTTTATTTTTCATCTGGATGTTTTTTCTCCTTGACAAATCTACGAAGTAAATTAATCTTAATATTTTACTGCTTCGCAGTAAGTTATTTCTTCTGTTCCTTTCTTTGGATTTTATTTTTTATCTAAATATTTTTTCTCCTTTATAAATCTACGAAGTAGATTAATTTTATTAACTATGGGTGAAACCCATAGAAATAAATGCTCACAAAACACAAAACTACGAAGTAGTTTAATTTATAATAAATATTTTTCATCATAATCAATATTGTGTTCCTCAAGAAGTTCTTTTAATTCCTCAACAAATGTTTTCTTTTTATGATGCTCCCTCTGATTTTTCACATATTTTATTAATTTATCTTTTGAATTAATTGAATATGTAAAACCAGCATAACCAATCTGCCAACTTTTAAATTTTGGAAAAATATTTTTCTCCTTTATCCATAATGAGGATGAAACTTTGATATCTTTTACAAATTCTGCTAATGAAATTGATGGATGTAAATGTGTTATAATATGTATATGATCTTCTACACCACCAATTCGATAAAGATGACTTTTTTTGTTTTTAATTATTCCATAAATATATTTATATAATTCTACTTGATTTTTGTAATCAATAACTTTTTTTCTTTCTTTTGTTGAAAATACAATTTGATATAATATTTGTGTGTATGTTGACATTTTTTCCTACTATTTGTATTTTATTTGTGTGTGTGTGTGTGTGTGTGTGTATTGAACTACTTCGTAGTTCTTTTTGAGTGAGGGTAATTTTCTCTCTGTGGGTTTCACCCATAGTTATTAATATTTTACTGCTTCGCAGTATTCTACTTCAGATATTTTTTTATTAAAATTTCCATCACTATGGTTTATTTGTCCTTCCTTTGCCTATGGACTTCATCCATAGTTAATAACATTTTACTGCTTCGCAGTATGTTATTTCTTCTGTTCCTTTCTTTGGATTTTATTTTTCATCTAAATAATTTTTCTCCTTGATAAATCTACGAAGTAGATTAATTCTATTAACTATGAGTGAAACCCATAGAAATAAATGCTCACAAAACACAAAACTACGAAGTAGTTTAATTTATAATAAATTCCTATTTCCCATCACCCATAAATTCATCAATTATCTCTTCTCTAACTTTCTTCGCAATATTTTCCAATGCTTTCATTCCTGATTTTTCAAAACTTAAATCAATTCCTTTGACATGGTTTAAATTTGTTTTATAAATCTCATTCCCCGTTTCAACTTCTGTCACAGAAAAAGTTAAATCCGCAAACGAAGTAAATAGTGATGACATCTGTGATCCCTGTCTTGCTTCAGCAATGATTTTTATCTCCCAATCATTACCAAATGGCAATTCCACAAACTCG
>JAYEOP010000555.1 GCA_034723125.1 Bacteroidota bacterium
AATTCAGTCGGTTTTGCCTGCTGTAACTTTTACAGAAATTGGAATTAGAGGGGCTGTCGTTATTTTTGTTTTTGAAAAATTCAGTTTAAATTTTGCGGCATTGCTTGCTGCTGCATATTTATTGTGGCTCATAAATATTATTATTCCAACTATCTTTGGAGGGATATTTATTCTTACTTTGAAAAGAAATAATCAAGAAAAAAAATGATGGCTGTTTTAACAATAATATTATGTTTTTTGTACCTTGTTCTTGTTGATTCTTATATTTTTGGATGGCTACGAACTAAGGAATTTAAAGTTAAAGAAATTAGAGAATTGCCATTTTTGTCAATAATTATTCCTGCAAGAAACGAAGAAGAAAATATTGAAAATACTATAAAAGATATTGCTAATCAGGATTATCCTTTTGAAAAGTTTGAAGTCATCTTGCTTGATGATGCATCAACAGACGATACACTACAAATTGTTGAGAATCTTCAATTGCAAAAAGGTTTTTCTCTTAGTATCATCAGGTTAAAAGAGGACGCAGATATTAAATCGCATAAAAAAAGAGCAATTAAAATAGGAATTGAGAAAAGTAAAGGAGAATGGATATTAACAACAGATGCAGATTGCAGAAGAGGTAAAAAATGGCTTTCAACAGTAGCATCATTTATAAAAATTAATAATCCATATTTTATTTCAGCATCTGTTTGTTTTCATGAAGAAAAAAACTTTTTTGAAAAAATGCAAAGCCTTGAGTTTATATCACTTATTGGGATAGGTGCTGCATCAATTAAAAACGGAATGCCAAATATGTGCAATGGTGCTAATCTTGGTTTTAAGAAAGAAATATTTTATGAAGTAAATGGTTATGAGGGTTTTGAAAATATTGCTTCTGGGGATGATGAATTTTTAATGCATAAAATTGCAAAGAAACATCCTTCGAAAATTAAATTTCTCAAAAACAAAAATGCGATTGTTTACACAAAAGCAAAAGTAGGAATAAATGATTTTTTTCAACAAAGGAAAAGATGGGTATCAAAAAGTAGCAAATACAAAAATATTTCAGAATCAATCATGATAATTTTAGTATGGCTTTTTCATTTTTTAATTTTATCAACAGGGATAATTGGAATTTTTAATGAAAAGTTTTTATACTTATTTGTTTTTTCTTTTGCTATAAAATTTTTCTTTGAAATGATTTTTGTAATCATTCTGGCAAATTATTTCGGTAAATTAAAATACATACTTACCTATCTCCCGGCTTCTTTGCTTTACGTATTCTATGTAGTTTTTATTGCCTTTTTTGCAAATAGGGGCAAATATAATTGGAAGGGAAGGGATATTAAATTGAACTGAAAAAGATTTATTTGAATTTCCAATAAGTTTTCTCAGTTGATTATGCTAAAAGAAAAAAAATTAATGTTAACAAAGCTGAAAAATGCCTATATAATATATTAAATTATAAATAGTGATATATGCTAATCCTGATTTGCCAAAAACACCAACTTGTTCAATTCTGTATTTACCTCTTTAACAAATAGAAAAAAGTATTAGTAAGTATTACAATTTAATCCTATCTTTGAAAAAATTAATATTTTAATAAAAACAATAAAATCTTAGAAAACATGAAAAATAAATTTATATTACTATCACTT
>JAYEOP010000556.1 GCA_034723125.1 Bacteroidota bacterium
TCTTTGTTCCCAAAGGGTTTTCAGAGTTTTTCATATACTTCTTCAAAACTTTTTACATTATCCCGATAGTGTTTCAAATTTTTTCATTGTCTATAAAAAACTCTGGAAATCTTAATGCGAATGTATTCATAGAACCTCCCTTTAATGTTTTTATTTCTCAAATTTAAAAACAATAAATCCCTTATCAACTTTATCATCAGCGATTTCTACAATAATAAACTCCTGATCGTATAAATTTTTAGTGTATTTTTTTTTGATAGGTTTTAGAGGAATAGAAACAATATTTTTTTCTCCAACAATCAACTTTTGTTCAAAAAGTATTTCATCTGTTTTTTTATTTTTAAATTGTAAAATACGATTATCATAGGAATTTGGATTAATATTCTTTTCTTCAAATACAATAGCTTTTTGTTTTTTACTAATCGAAGTAATCAATCCTTTCCCTTTCGTAATCTTATGAGAAGTGTGTTTTACTCCCGGACTTTTTATTGTCCAACTAGAACCAACATCTTGTGCATTGGAAAGAAAAAAAGAAATAATAAAAAATAAACTCAATAAAATTCGTAATTTTTTCATAATCAATATTTTAATTTAGTTAAATTTAATTTCAAGCAAATATACAAAAAAATAAATAGAAACTCTTTACATTTGTATTTTAGTAATTAATCTATTTTGACAACAAGTTATTTTTAATAATGACTTTTTTTATTGAGTAACAAGATGAAATACAAGCACAGCATTACGCTATTTCTTTTACTCTTTTCTGTTCAATTATTTGGACAACAAAAGATAGCAGAAATATCAAAAAAAGAATTGAGAAAATCCAGACCAACCTATATTAATATTGGAATGGGATTTAGCTATTCTTACTTTAGAGATTTTGCAACATCTCCTTTAATTTACCATGGATTACCTGTAACATTATCTCTTTCACGACTAAAATTTGACAAAAAAAGAGAGTCAATATTTGGAGTAAATTATTCAATTGGAAGTTATTCCACTTTGTTGGCGGAAAATAATACTTCAAGTATTGCAAACACATTTGCATTAAACTATACTCAACTGTATCAAATATTAGAACAACCAACAGAAAAATGGAATTTTAAAATCGGAGGTACTTTTAATTCTATTACCAATGTGAGAATTAATGGTGAATTTCAAAACAATGCTTTAGGACTAGAATCCATTTCAACAATTTTTGTTTCAGCTAAAATTTCAAGAGACCTATCACGAACTGAACTCAAAGAAAAGAAATTAATATTTTTTAATTATCAATTAAAACCTAAAAAAAGAATATTATCATATCAACTTAATTTAGCTGTTATGAATAACACTTTAAGAAATGGATATATTTATAATGATCAAGCCGCAATAACTAATGAATTCGCCATTTTTGACAATTACGTTTTTAAAGTTTTTTCAGGTTACAGAATAAATTCCTCTTTGAATTATAATATTTATCTAAAAAATTGCAACGCTATGAGAATTTCGTATATATGGGATGCATATAAAACAGGGGGTGATTTAGACAAATTTGAAATGGCAAGTCATAATTTACAATTCTCACTTTTATTTAACACAAAATAATAAAAAAATGAGTAACAAATATTTAATACTATTAATATTCCCATTATTATTTTCTTGTGAAAAAATAATGTTTGACAAAAATTTATCGTCTATTAGTCCACAAGAAAACTTCGATTATTTATGGACAGAATGTGATGAAAAATATTCATATTTTGAAGTTAAAAACATTGACTGGAATAATGTTTATGACAAATATTCAACATCAATTTATGATGGAATGTCGGATGATTCCCTTTTTAATGTACTAGGTGCAATGCTTAGAGAATTAAAGGATGATCACACTAACTTAATATCCGACTTTAATATTTCCTTTTTCGGTGTTTCAAATTTAGGTCCCGATAATTTTGACTGGCGAATAATTAAAGATAATTATTTATCAAAAAACTATTATGTATCAGGTCCTTTCAAACATGATTTCATTGCAAATAATCAGGTAGGATACATACGATTCTCGGCTTTTACAGGCACTGTAAATTCAACTAATCTGGACTTTATTTTTAACAAATATAAAAATACCAAGGGATTGATATTAGATTTACGTGAAAATGGTGGAGGTGCTGTATCAGATATATTTACATTACTAAGCAGATTTATAGAAGAAAAAACATTAGTAAACTACTCAAGAATAAAAACGGGACCAGCCCACAATGATTTTTCTGAAGATGAAGCTGTTTATGTTAGCCCATCGGAAAATGTAAGATACAGCAAAAAAGTTATGGTATTAACAGACAGAAGCACTTACAGTGCAGGTTCATTCTTTTCACTTGCAAGCAAAGCATTACCAAATTTGGTTTTGGTTGGAGATACTACAGGTGGTGGATTAGGACTCCCTAATGGTGGTCAATTACCAAACGGATGGACTTATAGATTCTCAATTACTCAGGCATTGGATTTAAATAAAGATAACTCTTTTGAAAACGGTGTACCTCCTGACATTCATGTTTTATTCGATTGGAATGACCGTACAAAAGATGAAGTAATTGAAAGAGCACTGTTGGAAATACTTTAGTGAACTTCTAATAATTATTTTTTATTTTGTTGAGTTTTTTTAGAGGCACTAATACTAAACCGCCATTAAGATACTGAAATTAAAACATTTCTTTTCGCCCTGTTTTTATTCAAAAAATTATTCCGTAGCTATGGCTATGCAAGAATTTTGTGAAGAAAAACAAAACAAAAATAATTTATTTTCTTAATCAGCATCTTAATAGCGGTTTAGTATAACTCCAAAATCTATCCAATAAAAAATGATGCTATCCCTCCAACTCTGCTAATTCCAACCACCTCTCCCCTTTATCATCAAGTTGTTCAATTATCTCCGAAAGCTCTTTGGAAATATCCTGAAGCTTTTTATGGTCTGTTTCACCTCTATTAATTATATTTTCCAGTTCTTTTTTCCTCTCTTCAAGATTGTCAATTTCTTCTCCAAGTTGTTTCAATTCATATTTTTCTTTAAAACTTAAGCCCTTTTTCTGATTAGTTTTTTTTGTTATTATTTTCTCTTTCTTCTTTACTTTTTTAATCCCAATTGTAGTTTTTGCAGATTCTTGTGATAGCTTGTATTCTGTATATTTCCCGTTAAAATCTTTAATCTCTCCATTCTCTTTAAAAATAAAAATATGGTCAACAAGCTTATCCATAAAATAGCGATCATGAGTTACTACAACCAAACATCCCTTAAAATTTTCTATAAAATTTTCTAACACATTCAATGTAAGGATGTCAAGGTCATTTGTCGGTTCATCAAAAATAAGAAAGTTTGGATTTTTCATCAAAACCGTAAGTAAATACAATCTTCTTTTCTCTCCGCCACTAAGTTTCTCTACCGGAATATAATGCATTTTAGGAGGGAATAAAAACCTCTCCAACATTTGAGAAGCAGATAACATCGTTCCATCTGAAAGCGGAATATATTCAGCATTTTCTTTCACTACGTCAACTACTCTCTTTTTACCGCTTACTCTCATCAATTCCTGTTTGTAATAACCGTAAACAACCGTTTCGCCTTTTATTACCTCACCGCTATCAGCTTTTAGTTTTCCTGTCAATAGATTTAAGAAAGTTGTTTTACCCGAACCATTTGGTCCGGCAATTCCAACTCTTTCTTTTTTTGCAAATTTGTAACTAAAGTTTTTGAGTACAACATTATCATCAAAACTCTTGCTGACATTATGAAATTCTACAATCTTTTTTCCCAAACGTTTTGTTAAAACATCTAAATCTATTTTTTTATCAAAAACTTTTTTTTCTGACTTCTCTTCCAGCTTATAAAATCTATCTATTCTTTCTTTGGATTTTGTTCCCCTTGCCTTAGGCATCCTCCTCATCCAATCAAGTTCTTTTCTTAAAAGATTTTTTGCCTTACTAACATCCAGTACTTGCTTATCTTTTCTTTCAGTTTTTTTTGTTAAATAATACGAATAATTTCCCTCATAATGAAAAAGTTTTCCCTCATCCAATTCAATAATTTTATCACAAACTCTTTCAAGGAAATACCTGTCGTGTGTAACCATAAAAAGAGTGAGATTTCTACTTTTTAAATGCTCTTCTAACCATTCAATCATTTCCAAATCAAGATGGTTTGTTGGCTCGTCAAGGAGATAAAAATCCGGCTTTTCAATTAAAACTTTTGCCAATGCTACTCGTTTTTTTTCACCACCAGAGAGTTCCCCTATTTTTTGATTTAACTTATAAATATTGAGTTTTGATAGAATCTGCTTTATTTCATTTTCATAATCCCATGCATTAAAAACGTCCATTTTCTCCAATGCACTTTCCAATCTCTTTTTATTTTCAGGATTTTGCATTGCAAGTTCATATTCCTGAACAGCTCTAAGTATTTCATTATCCGAATCAAATACTGCTTCAAGCACAGTTTTATTTTCATCAAAATATGGTTGTTGTTGCAAAAAACCAAGTTTTACTTCATTATTAAAAGTAATTTTTCCACTGTCAGCTTCTTCAATTCGTGAAATCAATCTGAATAATGTTGATTTACCTGTTCCATTTTTTGCAATTAACGAAATCTTTTGTCCTTTTTCAATACCAAAAGATATTTTATCGAACAAAAGAATACCAGCATAATATTTTGAAAGATTTTCAACAGAAAGATAATTCATACAACTGAATTTACAATATTTAATCAACTGCAAAAATATTCTTAATTACCTCAATTAACTAATTATACCAATTTAATTTCAAAACGCCTGATAAATAAATTAAATTATATTTTTCTTTTTTTAGGCAAAAATTCTTTGCATAGCTATAGCTACGGAAATAATTTTTAACGACAAAAAAGGGAAATAGAAATGATTTATATCGGGTGTTTTGATGTTAATTTGGTATTAGTTTTCATTTTAAAATAAAACAACTAAAAGCCTACAATTTTACCACCATACAAAAGCTCATAACTTTTTGAAATTCCGTGTAATTTCATCTAATAGACATTGAACATAGTTAAGAACAAATATCAAAGAAAAGAAATTAATTTTATAAAACCATTGTCATTACTAACTTTTATCACATTGGATAATTCCAAAAAGCAAATTCGGAAAGATATTTGTTATTATGGAAAAACGATTGTTCATTAATCTTATTGAATTAAAAAATAAAAATTATGATTTCAAGAAACCTTCCTAAACAATTGTTTTTCATTTTCCTTTTTATTTATTCTTTATCTGTTTCAGCACAATCCATTTCAGGCAATGCAAGTTCAGCAATTTCAACCCGAAACCTTGGCTTTGCTACTGTAAACATTTACAAAAACGGTAAACTCGTAGCGAATATTCTTACAGATGAAAAGGGGGATTTTAATATTAAATTAGATACAGGATTATATAAATGTGAAATTGTTTATGCAGGTTTTGAAAAGATTAGCAAAGAAATTAAAGTTACTAAAGACGAAAAAGCTGATTTCAGTTTGGATAAAGATAAAAAAAGTAAATATTCTGCTACAACAACAGACGTAGCTTACAAAGCATATACAGGACGAGGTAAGTCATCATCAAGAACAAAGGGTATTACTACAACATATATGTGGGGATATAAAAAGAAGGACAGTGGAACTTATGGTAAATTAACGGCAGGTGAGATAAATGATTTTAGCAAATGGAATCTTTGGACAGACCTGAGGAAAGGTGAATTGAAAAACATGCAATCATTGTGGAAATTTGCACCAACTGATAGATATACACTACAATTAAAAGATCAAAATGATTTGCCACTTGCAAATGCTAAAGTTGAATTATTGAATGGAAAAGAGGTAATTTATACAGCGAAATCCGACAACACAGGCAAAGCAGAACTTTGGGGCAGTTTGAAATATGATGCTTTGAACGAAATACATGCTACTTCTATAAAAGTAAATTACAATGGATTAAGCAAAACAATTAAGAATATTAAAAAATTTGAAAAGGGAATAAATACTTTAGTGTTAAACACAGAATGCAAACAATCACAAAATGTAGATATTGCAATTGTTGTGGATGCTACCGGAAGTATGCAAGATGAAATTGATTATTTAAAATTTGATTTAAATCGTGTAATTTATCAATCTAAAGAATTTAGTACAACATTAAATTTGCGTTTCGCAAACATATTTTATCGTGATCATCGTGATCAATATTTAACACAAACACAAGATTTTACATCCGTTTTATCTGAATCCATAGCATATACAAATGAACATAATGCAGCTGGTGGTGGTGATGGTCCTGAGGCAGTTGAAATTGCATTGGATTCTGCAATTAACAATTTGAGTTGGAGAGAAAATACGCGAACAAAAATTATATTTTTAGTTTTGGATGCACCACCACATAATACTCCCGAAATTCAGGGAAAAATGAGAAGATTAGCTTATCAGGCAGCAAAAAAAGGAATCAGGATTGTTCCTATTACAGGAAGTAGTTCAAATAAAGAGAATGAATATTTGATGAGATGTTTGGCTTTGGCAACTAATGGTACTTATACTTTTTTAACTAACCATAGTTCAATTGGAAATTCTCATATTGAGCCCAGTACTGATAATTATAAGGTTGAAATTCTAAATGATTTATTAGTAAGAATAATAAAATCATATACATATATGCCCGATTGCAATCAATATATTGCTGATTTAGGTGTTAACCTTCCCGATTCTCAAATGTTTATTTATGATAAAATTGAAACAATAATTTCTGATACTTCAAAATTGAATTCTATAAAAACAAATGATAATTTGCAAGATTCTCTAAATCTTAAATGGAATTTTTATCCAAACCCAACTAATGGAATTCTCAACATTGTTTCAAACAAAGCTATTAAAGAATTATACATTACCGACTTAAGTGGTAAAGTTTTGCAGATAATTAGAAATATTGAAGCTGATGTAGTTGCTAAAGCAGACTTGAGTAATTATTCAAAAGGAATATATTTAATAAGATATCCGATAGGCAAGAAATGGGTTAGCGGAAAGATAATCCTAATTCGTTAGGCTCTTAAAAAACAACTAATGCTAACATGTTAACGATATTTATGTTGCTACTTTCAGTCCGTATTGTTGTTAGAGTTCTATGTTGCCAATTCAATATTCGACATTCGTTACCTGTGCTGAGCTTGTCGAAGTAATCATTATTCATTTTTTGAATATCGAATATCGAACAAGGAATTATGAATAATGAAGTTTCCGCAAGTTCAGAGCAGTTTTTGAGATTTACCCCACATGGGCGGAACAGGCGATATTTCATTTGCTTGACTCTACTTGCTTACTTCATTATTTAATCCGTTTATTTTCTATTTAGTGTCTCTAAGAAAACTCTGCAAAATTAGATTCCTATCTTTTTGCGATATTTTTATCTTTTTCAACTCACTGATGCTAAGGCATCGCCTCGTCTCAAAAAATAAAAATCTCATCAAAAATCTTAG
>JAYEOP010000557.1 GCA_034723125.1 Bacteroidota bacterium
ACTCTCCTTCCTCCCCATAGTTCCTTTAGCGTAAATTTGATAATAATACGCTCCTACCGGACAGACTTTTCCTTTGTATTTTCCGTCCCATGAATCGTGAATATCGTTGCTTTCAAAAACTTGCTCGCCCCATCGGTTATAAATTTTTATGTTGTATTCGATTATGAATGTTCCTTTTATTTGGAAGCTATTGTTTATTTCATCTTCGTTTGGTGTGAATGTGTTTGGTGCGTAAATGTGAAATTCTGTGGGAATGCAGACTTCATTTGAAATGGACTCAATACCATCAGTGCGAATTGCTTTTATGCGGTAACAATATTTGTATTGGTTTAAATTTGTTTTGTCATCAATAAATAAAAATGTGTTTTTATCTGCGTAAGCAATAGTTTTAAAATCCTTAAAATTTTCATCAAATATTTGAATTTCATATTCCGAAACTTCTCCTTGCCAATCTTGATAAGCTGTCCAGTGCAAAATAGAATACTCCTGAGTTGTGTCAATTGTTAGAAGTATGCTTTTGCCGATATTTGAATATGGACTTTCATACTCACAACTATCTATGGTTTGAATTCGGTAGATGTATGAGTTGCTGTGTACATCAACGAATTTATCGATAAATTCAATTGTGTTAACTCCAAATGAATCAATAGTATAAAAACTGATACTGTCAATTGAACGTTCGAGTTTAAAGAATTTTGGATTTCCAATTTGATTTTCTGTCCATTCAATAAGGATTTCTTTATCATCAAATACTGTAGCTCTGTCAATTTCATTGGCAATTACGTGGTCGTAAAAATATAATTTTTTGGTAAAAGAATCTTTACATCCGTGATTAGTAGTTACAACATGTAGAATATCATAATTTTTTGATGTGGTAAAAATATGGGTTGGACTTTCTAAGGAATCAAAACTATTATCCTTAAAATCCCAGTACCATTCATTTATAACATCAGGAAAATCAACTTCTGAATTATTAAAAAATATTATGTTTTTGTCAAGGCATGGCATTTTATTCTCAAATTTTGCTTCTGGCATCGGATAAACAAAAACATTCATTGTAGAATCATCTTTACAACCCAAACCACTAATCATTTCAAGTTTTACATCAAAAGTTCCGTAAATATTGTAACTATGAGAGGGATTGCTTTTTGTTGAAGTTACGCTATCACCAAAATTCCATAAAGATTGTAAAGTACCGATTGCTATTGATGACCTATTAGTGAAAACAAAATTATTACCCGATAAACATTGAAAAGTATCATTTACAGAAAATTCAATTTTTGGCATTGGATGTATGTTTGTTATTTTTTTAATTGAATCTTTACATCCTTTATCGGAGGTTACAACAAGTTTCACTTTATAAAAATTAGCATGATGATAAGTATTTTTAAAACTATCAATTGATGATACTAATACCTCATCAATAAACCATAATGGAGTAATATTGCCAACCGAAATTGATGAAATGTTTTTGTAAATACAATTATTCCCAATTAGACATTGTGAACTGTCATTTATTGAGAAATCCGCTTTTGGTGAAGGATTAACGATTACGCTTTTTGTAATTGAGTCTTTGCAGTTGTGATTTGAAGTGGCAGTTAGTTTCACAAAAAAAGTATCAGCTTTTTGAAAAACGT